>JALHUP010000147.1 GCA_022866585.1 Candidatus Zixiibacteriota bacterium
CCCTGGCGGTCTGGTTGATCTTCAAGATAGTGGAGCTCAAAGTCTGTTTTGCCTCGGTCAAATCTTTCATTTGATTTTTCAAAAATTCAAACCTCTGGTTAGCCGATTGGTATTCCTCCAAAGCCAAAAGATTGACCGGACCTAAGCTTTTGATTCTTTCCTTCAGTAAATCGAGTTTCTCTTTAGCCCCTTCCAGCTCTTCTATCTGGGGTTGATCCTTCGGCTCGAACTTATACAAATCGACTTTGTATTCCTCCCATATTTTATCCTTTATATTTTCAGTTCTGGAGGAAAGCTCCAACTTTTCCATCTCCAGTTGATGAAATTCGTCTTGAACTTTTTCTTTGGCTCCACGGAAAAGTTTCAGGTCCTTTTCCTTGTTACTTAACCTTTCTTGTCTTTCGGCTTGAGCTTCACGCAAGGAATCTAAACTTTTTTTCTCTTCCTCTATCTTTTCGAAAGCACTTTTAAGCTCTTCTTTTTTTCCCAGAATGGATTTGTCGATTTTCTCTATCTCCGCCAAAGATTCTTTTATCTCTTTTTCTTTAGAGGTAGAGCTAGATTCCATTTCCGAGATCAATTCGGTCAATCTTAATTCATCAAAGGTTTTTTGTTCCTCTTTTCCTTGAAGTGAAACCAACTCGATTTTCAGCTGATTAATCTTTCGGAAGATTTGGTTGTGAAAGCTTTCGGTTTCTTCCATGAGTTTCCCCTTTTCATCGATCTGCGATCTGAGGCTCCCTTTTTCGTTCTCAAAATCTTTTATACTTTGGCTTAAAGCTGTTTGCTTCTCATTCAGCTCTAAAATCTTGTTGGTGATCTGTTCCTTTAATTCTCTTAGCTCCTTTGCTCGTTTTTCCAAGCTCTCTTTTTCGAACTCAGAGGTTTTGAGTTTAAATTCCTTTTGTTGAAACTCTGATGTCAGCTTTTCAGCTTCGATGGAGATTTGCGAAAGCTGGTCTTGAAGTCTTAGGTTTTCCTCTTCTTTGGTTTTCTTTTCCCTCTGGAGTTGGTCACGTTTTTCTTTTAATTTCAAGATCTGGTCTTTTATCCTCTGGATTTCAAGCTCCCTGCCCAAAAGAGAGATTTCCTTTGGAGAGCCACCGCTTATGCTCCCGCTTGAGCTTATCACCTCCCCGTCCAAACTTACCAGATGGAAACCTGCGGGTATCTTTTGAGAAAGTTCCAAGCAATGGTTTAGCGTTTTAACCAGGACGAGATTTCCCAAAAAAAGATCCACGATTTTTTTGAACTCATCTTTATAGTAAACCAGATCAGAGGCCCAACCAATCACTCCCTCGAAATCCTTTAGATCAATTTTGTTTTGAACCAAATCGATATTCTCTATTTTGTCTAAAGGCAGAAAAGTCGCCCCTCCCTTTTGGTTCTCCTTCAGATACTGGATTGCCTCCAAAGCCGAACTTACGTCTTGACATACCACAAACTGCAAAGATTCGCCCAAAGCCGACTCTATGGCTTTTAAATATTCCTTTTGGGTGGTGATTAAATTAGCCACCGTATCGATGATTCCCTTAAGTTCTCCCTGGGCCAAAAGCACTGCTTTTTGACCCTTTCCATATCCCTCATAATGTTCTGATATCTGCCTTAACATTCCCAGCTTGGCTTCTTCTGCGCTTAAGATGGAATTGGTCTTGGCTTCTTCTGAGGATAGCTGGTCCAGAGTGATCAGGTTCAGTTTGATTTTTTCCTCCAAGAGCTTTTTTTCCTCTGTTTTGCCTTCCCATATTCTCTTTTTCTCTTGGTAAGATGAAACCACATCTTCCAGTTCTTTTGAGATTTCATCCAGCCTTTGGAGAATCGATCCCTCTTCGGTCGTAAAAATCTTCTCCCTCTCCACTAATTCCTGAATTTGGGTTTTGATGTTTTCATGCTCATTTTTGTTTTTATTTAAAGCCTCTTCCAGTTCTTTTAAATTTCTGGAAGACCTCTCAAATTCATCCTTTATTTTCCGAAGCTTTTCATCGTTAGTTAAAAGCCCTTCCTCTTCTTTTTGGCACAGGATCTCTTTGGTTTTAATTTCGGAAGTTAATTTTTTTAACTCTTCTTTTTTCTCCTCTTTTTCCTTTTTTATGGCGAGCAAACGTTGGCTTAAGCTCTCTTCTTCTTTCTTGGTTTTGACAACTAATTCCTCCAGATGGGATCTTCTCTCTTGGCTCACGGAGATCTCCCGCTCAATTCGAAAAGAAGCCTCGGAGGAGTCTGCGATCTTTTTCTGTAAAGCGGATAATTCCTTTTCCTTTTCCAAAAGCTCAAGCTTCAGACGCTCGACTTCCGCTTCCTCTTTATCCAAGTCGGATTTGGCCTTTTGGCTTTGATCCACAAACTCTTTTAACTTTTTTTCCAACTCCCTCTCTTTGGTCTTCAGGCTTTCAAATTCATTTTGGCTTATTTGAACTTCCAGGCTTTTGATCTGGTCGGTGAGCTTTTTAAATCTCTCCGCCCTGGCTTTTTGTCTTCTGAGTGAGTTCGTCTGTTTCTCCACTTCAGATAGGATGTCAGAAAGTCTCAAAAGGTCATTCTCTGTATATTCCAATTTTCTTTGCGCTTCTTTTTTCCGTAACTTATACTTAGTAATCCCAGCCGCCTCCTCGAAAAGAAATCTCCTCTCCTCCGCCTTATCGGAAAGTATGGCTTCGACCATCTCCGATTGTATGACCGAGTAAGCATGGGTTCCCATGCCGGTATCCAAAAAGAGCTCGGTGATGTCTTTTAAGCGGCAAGGGGTTTTGTTTAGCAAATATTCGCTTTCCCCGGAGCGGAAAAGACGGCGGGTGACCACCACCTGATCGTAATCGATGGGTAAAATGCCTTTGTTGTTTTCGATGATCATGGATACTTCTGCCAGCCCCAGAGGTTTTAAATCCTTGGTCCCATTAAAGATCACTTCCTCCATTTTGTTGGACCTTAAAAGGGTGGTTCTCTGCTCCCCCAAAACCCACCTGATCGCATCCAGGATGTTGGTTTTCCCACAACCGTTAGGTCCAACGATGGCGGTGAGGTTGTCGTCAAAGATCAACTCGGTCTTCTGGGGGAAAGACTTAAACCCCAAAATCTCAAGCTTGGATAGATACATTTGTTCCCTTTATCTTTTCAAATAAGACTTCGATTTTCTTTTCTCCCAACGGAAAATCCTTGGGACAAGTTTTTGAGTGTTTCCGCCATTCCCACATAGAGATCTTCTGGAGATGACCTCTCTTTTGAAGGTGCTAGTTGAAGGTTGTAAAAGGGAAAGCCGGCTTTGCCTTCAAGCCCGATACGCACAAGGGCTCCGCTTTTCAGGCATAGGTAAGAGTTGACAAAACCGTCCTCCAAATCCAAGTCTAAGGCGATTTCAAAATGGTGGTCTTTTATCCTTTGGATGAACCCCCTTCGGGGGAGAGAAAAAATCCTAATGTCCTCTTTTTGAGGATAGATCACCACATATCTTTCCAGATGTGAAAGAAGGCTCTCCGCCCCGGCAAAAGGTAAGAAAACAGAGATTTTTTTATTCTGGAAAATATCCGCGAAAATAGTCAGGTGATCCTTTGCCAGCTCGAAGCTCTCTTGTTTGCCAGGAAGACATATAAGGACATTTTCCGCCCCATTCATCTTTTCAGCAAAAGAAAAAAGATGGGACTTGAGAGAGAGCTTGTTCCGCCATATTAAGATTCTTTTTAGCAAGCGGTTAATTTTTATAGATTTCATCGCCTCAGTCATTTTTTTAAAGTCTTAAAAACTCACCCCCAATATATATCTGCTGGGGTGTCAAGTCAAGTGCGGCTTTAGAGATTTTTCGAAAAGGAGAATTTGGAGTGTTCATCTTTAGGTGAACCTTAAGTTGGTAATCTCGCCAAGGGCAAGATTACCATAAAAGGTCATGGACGAGGAAAATTTGGAAAAGAATTTTTTGGTGAATTTATGTTAGCTATGTTTAGCACAGGAAACGCTGAGCAGTTAATCAGTTGTATGGCAAGGCGGGGTTTACAAAAGTAGGGGAGATTTGTAGCCGCAGACTTCAGGGGCTGTTGAAAAACCCCTCTCTTATGAGTTTTTAGTTTTTATGAATAAGTTCTTGACTTTGGGAAGGAGATAATGATTATATTGGAGCGATTTCAACTCATAGAATGGAGGAACTAAAATGATCCTTCCCTTGA
>JALHUP010000023.1 GCA_022866585.1 Candidatus Zixiibacteriota bacterium
AAGAAAAAAATTTAAGTTTTTTAGCCTTGATTTGATTAAGAATAACCGGGAATATGCGACCCCGCAGGCAAAGAACAATGACTGTATAAGCTCAACACTGGAGAAAGCCATCCATTCCCTGCCGGTCAAATATCGCACCGCGTTTTTGTTAAGGGATGTGGATCAGCTCTCTTATGAGGAGGTTTCAAAATTCATGGGGATACCTTTAGGAACCGTGAAGTCGAGAGTAAACAGAGCTCGGCTTTTGTTAAGAAATAAACTGGAACCTAAAATTAAGGAGTATTATGAACTGTCGAAAAGCTCGCCGCTTTCTATTCAGCTACTTTAAGAATGAACTTTCGGAAAAGGAAGAAGCAGAAATAAAGCTTCATCTTAAGGGTTGTCCCGATTGTGCGCGGGAATCTATTGAAGTGGAGAGAGCATGTCTTCTGATTAAAGATAGTTTAGAGACTTTAACTCCCTCCCCCGATTTTAATCAGAAGCTTTTCTTTAAAATTCAAAAGCTTTCCTTGGAGAAAGTAAAAGAAGTTAAAAGCCCTTCTAAATTCTCACTTCTAGCTTCCCACTTCCCACTTAGGATCAGATGGGCTTTGGCTGGCTCTTTGGCGGTGATAATTTTGGCTTCGGTTCTTTGGTTTACTCATAAACCTACTCCGATCAAACCAGAGGCAATCTCAAAAGAGAGTAAGAAGACGGAAAGTTTCGAGTTAGTCAACAAGGAAGATAAAGAAGATTCCTTATATCAAGAAATGTTGAAAAGATTGGTCAAAAGATCAAGGTTTGCAACTAAAACATTTGTCTTAGATAATTTCAGACGGGCAGGGACAAGAGGAATAGACGGGATGGAAAAACCTGAGGATATGTATAAAAGTTACATCATTGAAACGGCAGGTTATGGAGCGGAACAAAAAAGAGTGGAAAACCATTACGTGCTTCCTGCCGTCTCGATCCAACAGACGTCAGAGAAAGTGAATTATTGATACAAACATAATAAACATTTTTACATATTGGTAGCCGCAGGCTTTAAGGATTGTTGAAAAACCCTAATGGAGTGCGCCAGCTTGCTGGCGCGGTTTTTCTGAAAAATTAAGTTATTAGTATACAAGCATATTTGAATTTGAAAAAAACGCAAAAGCCCCGCGAAGCGGGATCTACGCTTCGCCCCGACAAGCTTTTGCACTCCAAAAACCACTTTTTCAACACGTCCTAAAAGGGGCGGCTATCAAAATCCTATTGAAAGGAGCAAATAATGAAAACAAGATATTTGATTTTGGCAATATGCTTATACTTTTTATTTTCCGGTATCAAACTAACTTTTGCCCAGCACAAAACATTATCCTCTCTGGAAGAGGACATCACCAATCTGGTGGAATCGATAAAACCATCCTTGGTGACCATCGAGACGGAAAGCCGCACCGGGTCTTTGGAAAAAACAAAACGTCCGGATATTTTGGCCACCTTTGTTGGGTCCGGAATCATCTACACTGCGGATGGCTACATTCTAACTACTGCCAGTGTGGTAGGAGGAATGGAGATATTCAAAGTTACCTTGCCTAACGGAAAGTTTGTAAGGGGTAAGTTGGTGGGAACGGATGACCAGTCCAATGTGGCAGTGCTTAAGACGGATGAAAAAGGTTTGACACCTGCCAGGTTAGGCAACTCCGACAAGGTCAGGGTGGGCTCATGGCTCACGGTGGTAGGGAATTCGTTTGGGCTTCCCAATGCGGTGGCTTTGGGACTGGTTAACGGTCTCAGAGAGGATGGTTTCATACAAATGAGCGCCAACGTCAGCCCCGGAAACAGCGGAGGACCGGTATTGGATACTTATGGTGACGTGATCGGCTTGGTCTCCGCCAAACTCTCCGAGCCATCTTATATCAATGCGATAAGAATTTACGAGGACCAAACCGGCAGACAATCGTTCACCATCCCGGCCCACGAAATAGAATTGCCTTCCTCCGGAGTAAGCCTGGCTCTGCCTATAAACAAAGTCAAGATCATAGCAGATGACATAATCAAACATGGAAGCGTAGAGAGAGGATATCTGGGAATCTATCCGGAGGATCTGGATGAAAAAACTTTGGAAAAATATAATATCAATAAGGGTGTATTGGTAAGCGAGGTGGTGAAAGAAAGTCCAGCCGATGACGCCGGTCTTCTGGAAAATGATATCATCCTTGAGTTTGGGGGGAAAGGGCTTAAGGATGCAAGTGAGCTTCGGTCTTTAATCCAAAATGCCAAGCCTAAAGAGAAAGTGAGAATAAAGATTTTGCGGGATGGCAAAAAAACCGAGCTTACAGTGGTTTTAGACAAAGCGGAACCCCAATATGGATACTTTTGGGAAAAAGGAATGGATTTCAACATTCCCAAAATAGATTTCTCTATGCCACCGATTGAGATCCCTGAGATAGTAAAGTGGAGTGAGAAAAAAGATGAAGCTTACAATCAATTGAAAGAAGAATTGAAGAAGTTAAACCAAGAGATGGAAAGACTTAACCGGGAGTTGGAAAGACTCAAGCAAGAAAAATCAAAAGAGTAAACAGAGCCCTCAATCCGTTCAGAAAAGCAATTGGGAGTGTTCGCCTTCAGGCGAACCATCTAAAAAGATTCCTACGTTAGGGTAGGGGTTGCACTCCCACCCTTATAAGAGCAGGGATGCGCGGACGTGCCCGTCTGGGCAACCCCTGTCCGAACTGAGACCCCCATCTTTTTAATCCGTTTTATCCGTTGACTAATCACTTTTTCCCCTTGACCAGTCGAATCTTTTTTGATATTATCGTATAGAATAAGGAATTCTGTAGGTCGGGTTGCGATCCCTCGCTTTTGGCGGGGGAGAGCTACCCGACACATGCTTAGAATTTATGGGTGTAAAAAGGTATAAACCCTTTGCTTTTCAGCGATGAAGAAAAGATATAAAATTCCTTTAGCCTTCATTTCCTTCTTGCTTTTGGCCTGTCTGGTTTTCTGGTTCATTTTGACGCAGACTGAGTTTCTGGAGAATCAGGTCAATCGATCTCTTCGGGTATTTTTGGAGACCCGCTATCCCATCAAAGTTAAGGTGGGAGAGATCGGGGGATCTTTTTGGAACGATCTGGTGATCAAGGATTTGACCGTAGATTTTACACAAGAAGGTCAAGAATATCGAATGGCAAGCATTCCTTATCTTAAGGTGGATTACAGGCTTTCCAATATATGGAGAAAGAAATGGATTTTGGATTCTTTAAAAATCGACCACCCCCAAATGACAATCAAAACCACCAAAGAAGGTCAACTTCTTTTTCCCCTGCCAAAAAGCAAAGGAATAATCTCTAAAACGGGTCTATTCAACTTTAAAATCGGTTATTCCAAGATAGAAGAAGGCTCCTTAGAATATATCTCTCAAAAAAGCCAAACAGTTTTGGACAGCTTGAATTTCGAGTTTTCCGCAAGCAAAGATAAAGAGGGAACAAAGATAGAAATTTTGCAGGGCCGTCTCGTTTATCCCCAAAGGGAATTGCGGGTGAAGAATTTGGCAGGCTCTTTTTTGATTGAAGACGATGATTTATTTATTCGGGGTTTAAAAGTTCAGACGGGCGAATCAAAATTTGAAATAATAGGAAATGTTCAAAATATTAAAGATCCTCAATTTTCCTTTTCCTTCAAAGCAGACTCCGTCAATTTAGCGGAGATAAAGAAATTGAGCGGAGTGGGGTTGGAGGGACACTTGAAGGCTGAAGGAACCTGTATAGGGAATTCTAAAAGATTTGAAGGTAAAGCAACCGTGGACGGAAAGTTCTTCGAAAGAAAATTTGATGGGGTCAAATTAAGTTATGTATATCAAAATAAGAAACTCTTATTCCCCAGTGTGGCAGGTAAAATCTTCGACTCACCTTTGAATGGAGGAGGGGAGCTGGATTTTGGCAAAAAGCCGGAAGAATATAACTTCGAAGGAAAGGCAGCCAACCTGGACTTAAATAACGTGCTCTTTAATACCTTCCATACCGATTTGACCGGGGATATTTCGATGAAAGGGAAGGCTCTTTCGGAAAAAAATCTCCTCTTGGAAATGGTGGTTAATCTTGGAAAAGGAAGATTTGACCAATATACCTTCAGCGCGGTCAAAGGTGATCTGACTGTAACTTCCTCAGCTGTCACCTTCCATCCAGGTTTTGAATGGGACTATAAGCATACGCAGGTTGTGCTTTCCGGTGACTTGCAATACGAGGGAGAGGTCAACATAGATGCGGAGGTTAATTTTGACGATCTAAGGGATTTCGAAAATCAGATATTCATAGAAGAGACGGCGGGAAGAGGAAAGGCAAATTTAAAAATCAGCGGAAAGACTTCGGATTTTGACGTGCAAGGGAGATTTTTTTCGGATTCATGTTATCTTTATCAGCTTTATAGCTCTAATGTGAAAACTGACTTTAGGGTGGCGAATTTCTTAACCAAAAGAAAAGGCGCCTTTGATCTTTCCTTCTTGAATGGTTTTGCCTGGAGCATTCCCTACGATAGTTTGACCTCCAGGATACAAATAGACGGAGATTGGGTCACCATAGATTCCACTTCACTTGAGAACGAATATATGAATGTGGGTTTCTGGGGAACTTTAGACATATCAAAGACTCCTGAACCTCTAAGACTTGATAAAGTTGTTTTAAATTTCAGAGGAAATCACATAGAATCCTTTTCTCCTGTGGAATTGAGCTTAGATAGCTTGAAAGTCCAGATTGATAAAGCTATCTTTTCTTGCTTGGAAACCTCGCCTTCGGCGGGGGAAGGAGGAAAAATCGAGGCTTCAGGCATCATCGACTATGAAGAAAGGATGGATCTTTCGGTCAAGCTCTCCGCAATTGATATTGTCCCCTGGATAAATCTTCTGACCAAAGAGAAGATAGAAGGTGAGCTTTCTCTTCAAGCAAAAGTGGGCGGAAACTTCGCCGAACCCCAGATCGAACTGGACGGCAAAGTCAATGAACTGAAATTTGAAGGAATGGATTTGGGAGAACTGAATGCAAGCATATCCTATAAAGATAAGAAATTGGAATTTAGGCGATTTGATATAACCAGCCCAGAGGTTACTTACGCTTTAAGTGGACAGATACCCTTGGATTTATCCTTTTCTGCCGTGGATAAGAGATTTTTAGAAAAACCTCAGAATTTGAGTTTTAAAGCTAAAGGGGAGAGATTGGATCTGATTCGCCTTTTGATTCCGGAGATAGAATATCTAAAAGGATCCTTTGAAGGAGATTTAAAAACATCCGGAGAATTCCTACATCCCCAATTTGATGGCAAATTTAATTTAAAAGATGGGACTTTGAAGTTTGTTGAGCTTTCGGATCCAGTAAATGAATTGGAAATAGAAATGAGAATGGAAAATGAAAATCTCATATTGGATAAAGTGAAGGGGGGTATGGAGCACAAGAGGAAAGAAGGAGGTAATTTCTTCAAGAAATTTTGGAGGATTTTTTCTCCTAAACAAAACGTAAGAGGGGAGATAAATGGTTCTGGGACCATAAATATCAAGGATCTAAATCAACCCGGCTATGAGCTTTATTTTGTTGGAAACAACATTCCCATAAATTATGAATATGCCGATCTTTCGGCTGTCGCCGATTTCAGCTTAGCGATTACTGGAAAGACCCCTCCTTTACTTTCTGCTCAAATAGGTTTCTCTCAACTTTATTATCGGGAACCCTTTGCCTCTTCCGGTTCTGGAACATCTTTGGTCTCCAATTCGGGGGAACAGGATTTATGGGATTGGAATTTGGATGTCTCCGCAGTTAGCAATTGCTGGGTCATCAATAATGATGTGAATTTGGAGTTTAAAGGAAATGTGTTAGTGCTTAGGGAAAATGGTGAGCTGAGAATCTTGGGGAATTTGGAGACAATCCGCGGGAACTATTTTCTTTATGGAACTAAATTTAAAATTGATAAAGGTAACTTTGTCTTCGACAATATTGAAAAAATCGATCCTAAAATTGATTTTTTGGTCTCCACTAATTTGGGGGGAGGAACGTCCACAAGTTCAGAGGGACTCAGTCTTTTGAGCACAGGATCGACCAATCAAATCGAGCTGGCCATCAAGGGAACCATCTCCGCACCGGAGGTGGAACCTGCCTCTGGCTCCTCCTATTCTAAGGAGGACTTAGTCGAGCTTTTGGCTTTTCAGCAAAGTTTCGGGTCCGTAGATACTCAAGGAGTGGGCTCCTTATTTCAACAGAGGGTCATAAAAAGCTTAGGCGGTGCTTATAGCAGCAGATTTCTTGAAAATATAGCCGGAAGGTCTTTGGGGGTGGAGACCTTTGAGATCGTCCCTGCCTGGAGTGATAAGTTCAGGTTATTGGATGCCGAGATCACCGTGGGGAAATATATTTCGGATAAAATCTATCTCCGATACACCCGCCGTCTCTCCCAGTCCAGCGGGCAGGAGACGGGAGTGGAATATAGGCTAAACAAAAATCTTCTTTTGGAAGGACGCAAAGATAAATCCGGGCTTTTTCATCTGGGCTTGAATTTAAATTGGGAATACTGATACTGCCCTCTCCCCTGTGGGGAGAGGGTTAGAGTGAGGGGTTAGGGATTGTTGAAAAAGTGGTTTTTGGAGTGCGAAAGCTTGCTTTCGCGATTTTTGGAAATACATACGTTCTTAGCCGCTAATCTTCACACTCTGAGGAAAACCGCATCCCGCCTTTGGCGGGGTGCACTCCAGTTTGGGTTTTTCAACAGTCCTAAAGCGACACTCCAATCTTCGAACGCATGGGGATTTGAAAATCCATAATGAAAAACTATTTCCTTTATATATGCCTTCTTTTTA
>JALHUP010000148.1 GCA_022866585.1 Candidatus Zixiibacteriota bacterium
GAAGGAGGAGATTGGGAATAGGGGAAGCCTACGGGAGCTTCGTAGCCTCTTACCCAGTAGACATAACTTCGTCCTGGGATGAGTCCACTATCTGTATAAGTCCAAACAAATAGTTGTTTGGTTGCCCCACAAAGACATCCATCACAGTAGATAGTAAATACGCCGTAAGTATAGGGGAAGTATTCCCACTCTAAAGTCACCTTATCAGGTCCACTTTGATAGGCAACCAAATTCCAGGGAGCGACACCGATAGGATTAGAATGGTACACCCAGGCTTCTTTAGTTACCACGTTTGTTGGTTCATGGGTGTCCGGGTCCTCATATACCGAAGAATCAATCAAAACTATCCTATAATCTCCCTTTGGCACAGTCTGTCCAGAGGCACTGGTTCCATCCCAAACATGCGTGCATGCTCCCGACAATTCCATAGCGTCAAAAAGTGTTTTTACCAGTATATTGCTTTCATTGTAAATTTTTATAGTGACTTGCGATGGATCTGCCAATACGTAATTGATATAATGCCAATCGTAGTTCACAGAGGAGGTGACCTCGAAGTCCAGAACATCGGTGCCGATTTCAAAATATTGTCCACCGCTGGAATCAGTCCATGCTTCCGCTATGAAAGCACCATTACATCCCAAATACCCACCAGTATTGGACAAACTGAGCGGGTAGTAAAACTGATTCTCACCTGTGCCAAAACTTCCGAAGTAACACAAAGGATATAGATCATAGGTATATTTGTAGATTCTTCCATTCTCTTCATCCACCGCCCAAACCTGTCCAAAGTTATCTACTTCTAAATCAGCAAAAAACTGACATTCGGCGGATTGGAGAGTTTTATACCAATAAATGTCTTCACTCCCAGTCCATTTGATGAGATTAACCAGACGGGAATTTCCTGCATCAGCTACATAAATCCAAGTATCATTAGCAAACTGATCATAGGGTGGCTCTAACCAGGGGCTTCGCCCACAAACCACCGCAGTGGGACGGCAGAAGTTGCCCACTCCATTTGGATTACATCCATAAGTCCCGTAGGTTTTCCTTGGCACCCCATCCATGGTGAATCTTTTGATTTCGTGACCATTAAGCACCCAAAGATAATCGTCAGAATTCGGGACGAATGTTCCTCCATTATTTATGTCCAAATCTTGTGGCAGGTCCAATCCTCCACCGGTAATTGTCCCCTCCCAATCCATCTCCTGATAACCCCAATGGTATCTAAGTTCAACGATGCGATTATTGACTGCATCCGCTACAAAGATATAGTAGAAATCACTGTAATGCCAACCGCCCCAGTAACCGCAAAGGGCATGAGCATCCACGCTTGTTGGCCAGAGAAACTGTCCAGTTCCGGATCCTTGCGTTCCTGCCACTTCGATCCAATTGTCTAAGCACTCCTGATATAGAAGTCTATTCCAGCCGTGATCTAAGTGAAAGGAGACAGCGCTCCAGAGTTCATAGTCTGGGGTCATAACATAGCTTTGGGCGGTAGACACCGGATTGATGAAAAGTTGGACTCCCCATTGGTTCCAGGCCTCAGCGCTGGTCCACTTCCAGAGCACTGGATCGTAATAAACCGGTCTCCGAATCAAGGCATATTGGCTTTGGCTTTGACACAGTCCGATTTCGTGGAGTACAAGTAAAAATAGAAAAGTAAACCATAAAAAATTAATTCTCTTTGCCATAGTTTTCCTCCTTTCGGAGTAGCGAGACTTGTCTCGCGTTTCCGATTCATCAGCAAAAAGCTTAGGTTCAAAACCTATATTCTATTTTCGCCATCCAATTACCTATGGGTGTTAACGCATCTTCAAGATAGACATCTAAAAAAATTCGCTCATCATAGGACAAGCCGAAACCCTGAGAATAAGAGCCTTGGGAAGAAGTTGAATATCCAGTTTCGGTCTCTGTTCTCTTGACACTAAGTTCTCCCCCCAACCTTGCTTTTATCATTTTATGCAAAACCACTTCGGTTCCGATTGGAAAAGTGAGCTTATAAGAATTGGTGGTTTTTTTGACTCGATTCTCCGCAAAATAACTGGTGCTACCTACGACAGAATCATTTTGTGTAGATATGCCAGAACTTTTTTGCCACTCAAAACGATCTAATTCCTCTCTATCCCAATATCCCTTTAATGCCACTCCGATCTTGATCGAGGAAGAAAAATCTTTTTCAGCTCCAATTCCGATAGAAAAATTGAGAATTCTATCATTATGCTCAAGGGAAGTCTTTGCATTACCAGTGTTGACAAAATTCAAAGAGGAATAGGTGCTATCTTTATTTTGGCTCAAACTGGAAAGCTCATTTTTTTGATACCGACCGCCTAAGAGAACAGCTAAAATTGTCTTTTGCGGAAAATGGTATTTGAAATTGATATCCAAGCCAAGTGCCCGATTCTTGATGGGCGCTCTGGAGGTGT
The DNA here is from genome assembly GCA_022866585.1 of Candidatus Zixiibacteriota bacterium. GTDB lineage: Bacteria > Zixibacteria > MSB-5A5 > MSB-5A5 > SM1-73 > SM1-73. Next base: position 2,424 of record JALHUP010000148.1, read on the forward strand.
CCCAAAAGAAATTTTTCCTCAAAGTGGTATCAATCCCAACCGATATGTTTTCGGACACTCGATTCGAAGAAGTTCTCTTGGTGTACTCCAGCTTCTCATAATAAAGGGCAAAATCAAGACTGGTCCTTTGCCCAGGGGTGAACACCAGACCAAAGGTTCCTCTTTGTGCATCTGGGGAGTTGCTATAATTGTCCATGTTATCATCTTTGCTGTAATGCATTAAGTCTTCTGAATATCTTTTCTGATGAGTGACTATCGTTTTGTTCGAGTCGCCATCATCATAATTTTTCAAATATACAAAGTCTACTCCCAATCTTAGAGAGGGAGAAAGTTTAAAGCCATATATCACCTTGAAATTTTGGATAGTTTCTTTACTAAACCGTTTGACAGAAGAAGAGTCAAGAGTATAATAGTTAATATAGTCACTTCGACTTGCCTTAGTGGAGCCGTCCTTGGTGGTGGATGGTTTCAACTCACCGATCAGGGCTAAGTTGCCATATTTAGGTAAACATAAGACTATCCCCGCCAATCCCGCTTCCTCATTTCTAAAATCTTCGGCGATTTTCAGTTCTGAATGCTGGTAAAGATTATACTGTCCAAATACTTTTACTCTCTCTACAAAAGATAAATAAGCGGGATTTCGATATATATCCGTATATTCGTCCTGGATCACCCCAGCTAACTCGTCTCCGAATCCCATGATGCGTATCGATTTTCCTAAATACCCAAAAGCGCCTTCCGCTGAGACAAATAGAACAAAGAGAACAGATACACAATAGAATATCTTTTTCATTTTTTCTCCTTTAGTTTATCTTGATCGGACGGGGGTTTAACCCCGCCCGAGCCAAAATAGAAACTTCTATTTAAATTCCCACTTTTCAATCTGCTTTAGCCAATATGCTGCTCTCTCCGAAATCTTGGTGTTGGGGTGCTTTTCGATCAATTCATTCATGGTTTTGATTGCACTGTCTTTGTCTTTCAGAACTTCATATGTGCCCACTAAATGGGAGAAACCACTTGCCCAATAATAGGAATTTGGGTAATCTTCGATAAGGCGGAGACAAACAGGGAACACTTTTTTTCTAAACTCAGGCGAGTAAACGTAAACAAATATGGCGGAACGAAGAGCTATCGGTGCATATACACTATTAGGATATTTATCGACTAGTTCTTGATACTTCAAGAACCCGAGTTCTTTCTTCGTTGGGTCCGGTCCTCCGCCTTTACTCCTTGCCCAACTTAGCTTGTCTGCCTCCGAATAAAGGTTTAAGGCTTTTTTTTCGTCCCCATCAGGCTCAATGACCTTGATTTTTATGGTATTCGATTTTGTCCGTTCATACTGTGGATGGTAGAATTGTGCAGGGGGTGCGATATCAAGATAACAACTATATTCGCCAATACTTACTATCCCATAAAGCCCGCAAATGTCTACGCTGCCGTGACGGGTCTCACCAGGCTTCAAGTGGTCTACGCCCATAGAAGTACCCCTGAGATGTGAGTTATACCTTTTGCCCTGTGTGTCTGTAATAACAAAGTGCTCTGTCAACTCATTATAGGAACTAAGATATAAGATTGAATCACTTTCGTTCTTTATTTCGTAATATACAAGTATGGGCTCATACACGAAAAACTGATCTTTTTCAACCCAGATTCTCACCTGGGGCTTGTCCACAGCTTCAGAAAAAACTGACGTAAGAAGCACTCCCGAAATAACAGAGATGCTAATCATTAATATTATTCGAAGCTTTTTGTTTTTCATCGTTTGACTCCTTTCTATCGATTATTATTTTGGGTAAACGCAATTATCCCAATTAATATTCTTGATTCCGGTAATGCAATCATCACAAAAATGAGGATTTGAATATCTCACCGCCCAGTAAGGGTGCTTTCCTTCTTCTTGAGGCCATACGATAAGTGCTTCGTGACCGATACAGAATTTTGGATATGGTCTGGTGGAATAATGCTCATCCGAGACAGCGCCCCTTTGCAACCCTAATTCGTGTATAGTCATGGCTGTTACCAGGTCGTTATAATCCAGCTGATACTCATCAGAGACGGCGAAATCTATGCAAGTTTTGACCGCAACCAGACTGCCGGTAGTACAGCTGGGACAACGAGTAACCCAGTCGTCTTCGTAAGTAACACCCAGCTTGTTAGGCAGTAAATTGCCTGCTATATCTTTGAAGGCTTTTATCCCGCATAAAAACATTTCGTCAGGGTATTGCTTCCAATCCAGAATGTACGATCCCACGCCTTGATCACTATACTCTATAATTTGCGGTGTCAAATTGGTATTATAAGTAGTCACATTATATCTGGTATTGGCGATGTTGAAGGCGATGTCCATGTATTCACTGGTATGTGGGCTTGAGAAGACATTGTATGACGTCTGGCAATAATATTCAATCTTCATCACCTTCTGAGGATAGCTATGCTCTGTGATGTGAATCCAACCCAGGTCTTTGTAAAGCTCGACCATGATGCTATCTGAGCACCATGAGTTTAATTGAATATTCATCATCCTTCCTCGAACCTTATAATCCCCGGTGGGCAAAGAGCCACCCCATTCCAGTTGTTTATACAAAGTATCTTCCGTCACAAATTCTACGTAATTGGTAATAAGGCTGTCATTACCACTTTTCAAAATAAAATAGAGACGATTAAAGACAAGGTCGGAGGGTCCAGTATAACTGGAGTTGATTTTTGGTTCCAGGGTGATCACAAATCGGCCCGAATTATTACAGTTGAAACTATCTGGGACGGTGCCCACCTTATTAAATTCGTATTGCCCTTCTCCGATACCACAGGACTGGGGAGTTGTAGGAGTAGATGTTTTCTTTGGACAAATCGAACCTAAAACACATGGCATAAGAATTATTATCGCCATCCAGTGCCAAACTTTGAGCTTTGTCATAAGTTACCCTCCTCAAAAACTTTACTTCTTTTTCATATTAGTATCTTCATCTCCTCTACGCTCCGTCTGTTCAATTTCTCCATTCAGAAAATCAAAGAGATTTTCAAATCCTACCAATTGCCAGCTTCTTATTCTGCTCACTTGCTTTTTTCCTGAAGCAGGCCATTTGTGGTAGTCACCCGAAAGAGGGGGCAGTTGAACTTCAGGTGGAATTTTGAAGATAAGCCTCTCCTTTGCCCTTTTGCCTGTTCGGTCATTCCCTTTGTCTGGTGGTGCGCCCCACAAAACCAGCTCGCAATCCACTATGGCTGAATCGCCTTCTATTTTTATCTTCGGGTCAAGAATGTCAAAATCCCAGAAATTGGAAAAGTGCAATGGATTGTCCGCTCTGGGAAAAGAAGACTTTTCAAGCTGGTTGCTCCTTTTGTGGGAATTAGCAAAAATGGTTTGAAGTTTTCTGCTCAGGTTGGCTTTTGGCTCAAGGGCTTTGCCTTTAATCGAAACCTCCGGAGCAACCACCATAAAAACCTTGGTAGTGTCCTGTTGCTGGACTCCTTTTCTGACCATGTCTAAAGCCAGCTCAATCCGTTGCTCGTCTGTCATCCTTATGAAATGCTGAGCATAAGAGAAATTGAAAAAGATACATACAGAAATAAGAATAAAAACCATGCATCTTCTAATCTCGGCGATCATCATATTCCCACCTCCTCTTTAAATGAGGTTTTTGAGTTGACTCCAAAACGGAACTCGTGACACATCTGTAAGAAGTCCTTACCAAGAGACCTTTTCGCCTCTGGGATGCCAATACGGGCATACCCATACTATCCCCTTTTTACCTCCTTCTTCTAAAGTAATTGGTTTTACCCTCTCTTCTGAATTTAATTTAGCCGAAGCTTTTTATTTGTCAAGGATTTTTTTGAAAATTTTTATGGAGGATTTTATCGGTAATACACGTCCTGTCCGTTCAGGATGAATCCGTTGCCTTCTCTTTGGGGTTACAGGGGAGAATAGCCTTGACGAACAGAGAAATGTGTTTCTTTATTGAGAGGCAGGCGTCTTGACGAAGATTTTTGCTGGGAATTTCGATGCAATATTTGTGAAGTTGACCAGTTACTTCACAAGACAAAATAAATGGTTATTATTTTTCCACTTTCCACTTTACCCCCACCTTCCGCCTCCTTATATCCCTTAACAACTTTCACATCATACCAACCGGGTAGAAGCCCATAGATAGTTGTATTTGTTTTCCACTCTGTGTCTTGTCCGTTGAGATAGATTTCGGCTCCGTCTGGAATCGATATGACCTCCAATCCGCCCAAGGAGCTAGAGATGGATGGGATAAAGTGGGAAAGAAAAACGTGCCAATTGGAGCTTGCGAAATCGAGCTGAACATAATCAGTGGAATCGAAAAGACTTACTTTCCAGGGGAAATGGATGGAAAGTCCACCCCGAGCCCAATCCCGGTTGCTCAAAGACTTAATCACCGCCTCACCTGTGGCTATCTCCACCGCCTTAGCATCATTTTTTATCGCTGAGTCAAGATGATTCAAGGGATTCTGAATTTTCTTAGCGAATCCTTTAAGGTCCATGTAAGCTGAATCATCATAAACTTGAGAATGCACAGAGTCCCAATTAGCAAGAACCTCATTCCAATAAGCCCCGGCTTTCGTCGTCAGACTGTTGCCTAAATCCGCCACTCTTGAGGCTAAGATATTTACCTTGGCAAGATTAATGGCAGCGATATGAATGTCTTTATATTTATTGACAGCAGTATGAAAAATTGTGTCAACCATATTGCGGGTTAAATCTCTTGACCCTATGTCCGGATCGTCAATTAAATCCTGGAGCCATTCAGAAGAACTTAATCTATATGTTCGCAGGCCGCGCTTAAACTGCGAGGCTATTAAATAATTAGCTTTGTCTTTCAATTGATATGCCACCTCCAGCAGGGACATGGAGGGGGCGTTGAAAACGATTATCTCAAACTTATACCCAAAAAGAGCCGAAGAAAGCTCCGGCAGGCTCATCATCTTTCCGTCACCATTTTGTTCGTCAGAGCTGACTCCTTTCCACCCGGATCCATGGTCATTGATGATCAGCATATAACGCTGGGCTGAATAATGCTTTACTCCATATTGGATGAAATCCGTCAGGGTCTGAGGATCGGACATATCCTTTTTGCCCAAACTATCTAACACTTTCGAGCTGATCGAATCGGCAGGCTCATCCGAATATTTCTCTATGAGGTAATAGTTACAGTTTCCCTCAGTTTTAATGGAACCTAACATTAGGATAATTTGGACATCCTTGGTGGATCCCACCTGTTCCATCTCCTGCACATCCTGGATCACATAGGAGCCTAAGGTCACGGGATCGAGGTCTTGTGAGTTATTCCCATCGAAGTAACCCAAGATGGTCCATTTGTATTTAGGAGGTTCGGGTTTGGTTGGCTTTTTGCTGCAACCGGGAGAGAGAAAAATCGCCAGAACCGTTAAGGCTATCCAAAAGACTCTGCTTTTCTTAACCATTATCATCTCTTCCTTTGGAAGGAATTTGTCAAGCACGCCACAAGATGCTTCACTACCTTGCTCCCTATTATCTTGTCTTTGATTTTTGTTTTGACGTACCAAAGCTCCTCATAATTTTATCGGCTTCTTTTTTCACCTGTTTGAGTCATTCAACTCCTGTAAGTCCTCGTTTTATTCTTTCATTCTCTGAATCTTTCCAAATGTTGTGGCGCCATACCATAAATTCTGTTCCCCCGATCTTCATATTTCACCACCAACATCCTTTCATCAAGGATCTTAGCCACTAATGGAGTCTCCTCAGGATATTTTTTCCTAACCTGAGCCACCATCTTTTCGATATTTTTTCCTCTGGCTACCACTTTCCCTTTTACAATGATCACATACTTATTTTGAAACTTGCTTTTGTCCAACTTCAGAAACGCTTCAAAATTTTTAGTCATTTTCTTTTCTCCTTCCAACCAATCAAAAAGAATATGATTTAAACTTTGTTGAACTTTCCCCCAACAGTGGGCCATTTTCTCAAATATTCGATAGGATTGCTTAACCCTAGTTTAGCTTCTTCAAGAATGAGAATTATTCAACTTTCTGATTATCTCATCGGTCTTGGTCTTATGCAGATGTAGCCCTACCTCTTGGGGAGAAAGACCTTGGGCTAAGCCTAAGAACTGGAAATAATATAGAATGGGAATGGTCAAATCCTGGTTGAATTTTCTGGAAAGCTTTATCTGTCCCAAATCGAACTCATCGAAGCAGGTGGGACAGATCAAACCCATACAGTCTGCACCGGATTTTTTGAGGGAGGTCAAAACGTCATAGGTCATTCTTTCAGGGATCTCCTCACTCATGCATGCTTTTCCGCAGCAGAGGGCTTGCTTGTCATGGTGAACAATCTGGGCGCCAATGGCGGAAAATAGTTTCTCCAGTATGGTGGGATAATCCGGATCGTCCACCCGCATTATCTCCGAAGGCTTCAAAAGATGACAGCCATAGTGAATTCCGACCTTGATGTCGTTTAAAGGGCGCCGAACCGACTTTTTTACCTTTTCAATCCCCACATCATCTCGCAAAACAGTAACGATGTGCCTGACAGATATTGTGCCTTTGTATTCTTTTCCAATCTTTTTTAAACGCTTATTCACCTTCTCCTTCAATTCAGGCTCATTGGATAGATGAAAATTAGCTTCCGACAAAGTAGCGGTGCATCCAGAACACATGGTCACCAGATCGAATCCGGCTTCTTCGGCTATGCAGATATTCCGAGCGGCAATGGTAAGCCACACCAGCTTATCCGTGGCTTTGAAATAGATAGGATCAGGGCAACAAGAAAAGCCATCTAAATCCACGAATTCCATCCCCAAATTCTGTGCAGTTTTTCTGACCGCGGCTTCCATCTGGGGATATTTAACCGTGATCATACATCCGAAAAAGGGCGCGTATTTCATTTTAGAGTCCGAAAATAAGTTTTATGTTCATCAAGGATGCTACGATCCTTGATACTCTGTGGATGATAACATCCACAAAGAGCGAAAGTAGTTTTTTAGAAATGGTTGGTCGAGATTTTTGTCTCGACAAAAACTGTCGATAAAAGAACCCGTTTTATTGCTCAAAAAGTTCCCTTAGCTCCTCCATGGGGACGATCTTCACCTCTTTCAACCCCAGCTCTTTTCTTCTCCTATCCGATAAAGAGGTTATCTTGACCGTCCGACCAGTGGCTTTCACACTATCTACAATTTCCCTCACCTCAGGGGCAGCGGTCATCTTCTGGTAGCAGATGTTTTTCAGGGCAATGATCACCTCTACCGGCCGCACTGCTTGGGGGCATCTTTCATAGCAGGTATAACAATTGGTACAGTTCCAGATGGGGGAATTCTCACCGGTTAAAGTTTTCTCATCCCCCAAGATCGCCTGTAAGAGTATTTCCCGTGGATTGAAATCGGGAGAATACATAGCCGCCGGACAATCTCCCACACAGGCTCCGCATTGATAACAAAAGTTGTGAGCTTCACCACCTATGGTGGAATTAAGCTTTTCTCTAAATTTGTAATTGATCGATTTCATATGCGTATGCATTCGCACGAATATTTGAAGTTAGTGAAAAAGGTAACAAATTTTCGTCAAAAGACTTGACTTTTGTCGTAATAAGTTTATTATATACAGTCATTAAAGTCAAGCTATTTTTATACGGATGGAAGGATTTTGAAATTGGCAGATGAGGAAAAAAAGACAACTTTGACGGATAAAGAAGCAGAAGGGCAAAAGATTCGTGTATTTGAAGCTTGGTGTAAGAAATGTGGCATCTGCGTGGCTTTCTGTCCCACCGGTGCTTTGACCTCGAATGAAGATGGTCTGCCCATACTTACTTACCCGGAGAAATGCACTTTATGTGGAATGTGTGAACTCCGGTGTCCAGACTTCGCCATTGCAGTAAAGGCAAAAGAGAAAGAAGAAAAATGAGAACGGCGACTGATCAAAAAGAGAGACTTTTGCAAGGCAACCAGGCTTGTGCTGAAGGAGCCCTCGCTTCCGGTGCCCGTTTATTTGCCGGTTACCCTATTACACCCTCCACTGAAATAGCAGAGTTCTTGGCGCGCCAGTTGCCCAAGGTGGGAGGAAAGTTCATCCAGATGGAGGATGAGATTGCCAGCATCGCGGCGGTGATCGGAGCATCTGTAACTGGGTTGAAGTCGATGACCGCAACCAGCGGTCCTGGGTTTTCCCTGATGCAGGAGCACATCGGATATGCCTACATGGCTGAGGTCCCCTGCGTGATCGTGGACGTCCAGAGAGGCGGTCCCTCCACCGGTTTACCCACCAAGGTTGCTCAATCCGATACCATGCAGGTTCGCTGGGGAACTCACGGAGACTATTACGCCATCGCTTTGGCTCCTTCCTCGGTGGAAGAATGTTTTGAGTTGACCATCCGGGCATTTAATCTTTCTGAGAAATACAGAACTCCGGTTATAGTGCTGATGGACGAGGTGGTGGGGCATATGCGGGAGAAGATCAAGTTGCCTGACCCGGGTGAGATAAAGGTAATAAACCGAATGAAGCCCACGGTTCCTCCCGAATGGTACCAGCATTTTGAGATAAATCCTCATTTTGTCTCTCCTATGGCTAGTTTCGGGGAAGGATACAGATTCAATATTACAGGCTTAACACACAACCCGGAGGGATTCCCTACAGATAGACCGGAGGTTATCAGAGAAAAGTTGGATAAATTGAAAAACAAGATCTGCCACAATGTGAGTGATATTGTTCAGGTGAGAGAGGAATTTATGGAGGATGCCAATGTGGCGGTGTTCGCTTATGGGATTGTAGCTCGAGCTGCCGGACAGGCCATTCGGATGGCACGGGAAAAAAGAATGAGGGTGGGATTAATTCAGCCTCTGACCATTTGGCCCTTTCCAGATGAATACATTGAACGTATTTTGGAGCAGCTGGATCTGATCATCGTGGCTGAGCTCAATCAGGGACAACTGATAGGTGAAGTGATGCGGGTGGTTCGAGGAAAGACCCGGGTGCGGGGGCTTTTCCGATACGATTCCGAATTGATCACCCCGGATCAGATTTTTGATAAAATCAGGGAGGAAAAATAAATGGAGCTGATACCCAAAGTGACTCACCATTATCTGAGGACCAAAAAGAAGTTCCCCAACGTATGGTGTGCGGGATGTGGTATCGGCATCGTCATGGGAGCCATCATCCGGGCTATAGATAAACTGAAGCTTTCCCGGGATGAGGTGGTGATGGTTTCGGGCATTGGATGCTCCAGTCGAATGCCGGTATATGTCGATTTCAATACCCTGCATACTACCCACGGGCGACCTTTGGCTTTCGCCACCGGGGTCAAATTGGCTAAACCCAGTCTCAAGGTAATTGTGATCACCGGCGATGGCGATGCTTTAGCCATCGGAGGGAATCATTTCATTCACGCTTGTAGACGCAATATAGATCTAACCTGTATTTTGGTCAATAATCAAACCTATGGAATGACCGGGGGACAGTTTTCACCCTCCACCCCCTTTATGAAAATCGGCACCACGGCTCCTTATGGAAACCGGGAGAGAGCTTTCGACATTTCCAAGTTAGCTATTGCTTCAGGTGCTCCCTTTGTGGCAAGAGGCACAGCTTATCATGTGGTTCAGTTGGAGAAGCTCGTAGAACAAGCCACACTCAAAAAAGGGTTCTCCTTGGTGGAGGTGATAAGCCATTGCCCCACCCTTTATGGAAGGCTAAACAAAGAGGGGGATGCGGTGGAGATGCTGAAATGGCAAAGGGGTCATGCCATACCCATCAGCGCCGCCGGAAAAGTTCCCCCGGAAAAATTAAGAGATAAATTTCTGACCGGAGTTTTATGGGATATCGAGTTTCCCGAATATTGTGAGGAATACGACAAGGTGATAGCCGAAGCCCAAAGGAGAGACTGATACAAAGGGGTCAAGGGGCAAGAAACAACGGTCAAGAGAAAGGATGGTCTGGAGTGTTCACCTTATGGTCATCAACTAATTATCATGACGACCCTACATAGCGTGGTGAGAGGAAACGTAGGGGCGACCCTTGTGGTCGCCCGTAAAACCAGTTCGGGAGGGGACAAGCCCCTCCCCTACATAAACTTTCCGAGAACAAAATGCTATGTTCACAAAATCTGTCAAATTAAAAAGTTGATAACCATTAGGTGAACCGAGCAGGAAACCTTTGTCATTCAATAAGTTTTTGGTCCCCGCCAAAGGCGGGGACACTCCAGTACTCACTGCCTGAATTTTATTTCTTAAGGCGTCTCTTTTATAAACTTAAAGAAGAATTCGTAAGAAATGGATAAGACAAAAAAGAGCATAGAGACAGACGATAGATACGAGATCAGATTATCCGGTTCAGGGGGACAGGGAATGGTACTTGCCGGAATGATCTTAGCTGAGGCGGTGGGGATAAATGACGGCAAAAATGTGGTCCAGACTCAAAGTTATGGTCCTGAAGCCAGAGGAGGGGCAAGCCGATCGGACGTGGTGGTGAGTTCTAAGGAGATTTTTTATCCCAAAACAATCAAACTCGATCTGCTTTTGTGTCTGACTCAAGAAGCCTGCGACACATATTATCAGGCCCTTAAAGAAGACGGGGTCTTAATTGTAGATTCCGGTTTGGTCACCCAGCTTCCGGCTCGTGAAGTGCATGCTTTTCCCTTTACCCAGCTTGCCCGTGAACGTATAGGCACTCCTGTGGTGGCAAATATCATTGCTCTGGGGACCATTGCTTCCCTAACCAAGATAGTTACCAAAAAGGGGTTATTGGAGGTAGTTCAAAGAAGAGCCCCCAAAGGAACTGAAGAAAAGAATCTACAGGCTTTAGAAATAGGTTTTGAATTAGCCCGAAAGAAAAGAGCAAGAAAATCTCATTGAATCCTAACTAACCATGTAGTGGTCAAATGTTTCATGGCAGAGCCATGAAGGCTCTGCTACGCGGGGGTAAAATCTTATACTTTAAAAAAAGTGCAAAAGACATTTTTAATGATAAAACCCGATGCGGTTAAAAGAAACCTAATCGGCGAAATCTTGAAAAGGGTGGAAAGGGCAGGGTTCGAGATAGTGGAATTGAAGATGGTCAAACTATCAGTTCCTGAAGCCAAGAGATTTTATCAGGTTCATAGGGGAAAGCCTTTTTTCGATAAGTTAGTGAAA
>JALHUP010000149.1 GCA_022866585.1 Candidatus Zixiibacteriota bacterium
AAATATCGAACCCCATGCTTGGAAGAGGAATACATCTCCCATTGGGGATGGTCAAAGCCCATGTGGCAAGTTTGACAGGCTTGCGGTTGCTGTGCTTCCTGAACAGAGAATATGTGCCGGGTATGACAAGCATCGCATGAAGCCACGCCAAATCCTCCCCCATCCTTTTTCAGCTCAGCTATCTCTTCCTTTGTTTTCAATCCAAGTTTGTGACACCCACCACAACCCTTCATTCCCTCCATCAAAGCCATGGGTTGCCAGTGAGCTGTGGGCATGGCTTTCATGGCCGCCCAGGCCAGAGCATGCTTCCCGCCTTTGAATTGTTGAACTTGCGTTTCATGACAACCGGCACAGGTCTCTGGTGTTGGAATTTCGACTTTGGCTACGTCTTGAGCAGAATTGTGTTGATCCCCATGGCATACCGAACAGTTCACTTCATTCTGACTGTGCTTACTCAATTGCCAGTCGGAGACAACCTTAGGCGTGACCTTCTGGTGACAGTCAACGCACACCTGGGCTAAAGAAATTGGGGCAACAAACAAGCTCACCAGAAAAATGATAATTACTTTATACCTCACAACGCACCTCCTTGGTTGGAGTTTGTTTGAAAAGTTTTTTTCGGTAACCTAGTATATAACAGTGTCGATGTATCTGAAGTGAAGAGCGATTTCCTGCATTATTTTCCGATACATGCTCTTATTCCAACAAAGCGGGCTGAAACTCATCACTTTCGTTTGAGGTGATTCTGTGAATAACATTCTAAATCTTTCCCTGGGGCGGCAAGCTCAAAGACCAAGAGAAATTCGTCTTCGTTCAGAATTTTATACGTTACCTTTGCTTTCCAACCAGCCGGAATATTCTCTATGCTCTCTGAAAGAAAGACGAAAGTTTTGCCATCCGAAGAAAGAGTGTCGAGAACATATTGATTGACAAATCCTTCTACGTGAAATTGTCGCAACACGAACTTCCCTCTATTGCTATCATAACTGATAAAACCTAAATCCTCGTGCACCTCGCCTTTTTTATTTTTCTCTTGTGGTTCAAAGACGGCTTTGCCTTTCACTTGAAGGAATTTTCCGTTAAAAATAAACTTAAATTCTGCTTCCAGCTTCGATTTCCCTGGTTTTCCTTCTCCTGTACCTCTCCATGAGCCTACAAAAAACTTGAAAGGTTCCCAAATATCCTCCTTCTTTTCTTCCTGTCCAAAGAGGATACCTGGCAAAAGCAGTATAAGGAAAAGAGTTTTGGTTATGATTTGATTCACCCGGCACATCTTTACCTCCTTTTGTAACGGGTAGTTATTGCAAATATGCGAAACGTGGCAAACGAATTAAATAAATTGACATCATCACCCTCCCCCTGACCCCCTCCCATCAAGGGAGGGAGAAATTTATGAAGTCCCCTCTCCCCTTGCGGGAGAGGGTTAGAGCCTGCCCTGAGCGAAACGAAGGGGTGAGGGGTATGTAAATTCATTTTTTGCGTTTGTATTAGTCTGACCTCAATATTTTTCAAGAACGTATCATGGTTAACAACATCTTGAATTTTTTGGTCGCTTTAACTGAATGTGGAACATTGGCAGGCATAATAACCATCTGCCCCGTGAATGCACTTAAGACCTCTCCTCCAATAGTAAGTTGGGCTTCTCCATCCAGTATTTGCACTACCGCATCAAAGGGCGCTGTATGTTCACTTAATCCTTGTCCTTCATCGAAGGCAAAGGCTGTTATTGTTCCTGTTTTCTTGTTTATTATTTCTCGACTCACAACAGAATCATCCTGGTAATCTATCAAATCAACTAAGCTTTTGGCTTTGGTTCCAAGTTCTTCAATCCCCTTCTGTTTTTTGTGATGTTCCATAGTTTTATTCTCCGTTTTTTAATCAATTTTGTCTACTGTTTTAGACATTATTGAAGGAGCGTAAAGTGATTTAGACAAAAAATAAAACAGTATATTGTTGTTGCGGGGTGCCCCCACCCCACAACTATCA
>JALHUP010000150.1 GCA_022866585.1 Candidatus Zixiibacteriota bacterium
AGACTTTGACCGACGAGGCATTTGAAATAATTCACCGGTACGACATCCATATTCAAACCGAGCTGATGCTTTTCTCCAAAGCCATGATCACCTATGAGGAAGTGGCTAAGATGCTCGATCCTGAATATGATTTAGTTACCGAATCTTTGCCTTACATAAGGAGTTTGGCATATCGCAAGTTCAAACCGAAAATTCTTTTAAGAGATGCTTTTACTTCGCTTCAAGATCTTCGGGACCTTTTTGTCATTCTTCCTTTTGAGTTAAAAAGGATACTCAAGAAAATAGGTAAGGGACAGCTTTCCTTTACTTTTCAACATAAAGGCCTGGAAAAACTGATCCTGGAGGTGGATCGAGCGTCCAATCGGCTTTCCTTCAGTTTGATCATTGCCGCTATAATTGTGGGGTCATCTTTGATCATGCGTTTGGAGACCAAATACACATTGTTTGGCTATCCTTTGTTTGGAATCTTGGGCTATATCTTCGCCGGACTTTTAGGAGTATGGCTGGTGATTGCAATTTTGAGATCGGGAAGGTTATGACCTTTCCCCCTTAAATGAAGAGGGGGATAAAAAATCTCTCCCCTTAGTTCCCCTCTTTCCCACCTTTGGTCTTCGACCCTGAGACTCAGATCGAAGGGCGGGATGGAGAGAGGGATGGGTAAGGCAAAATGGAGAAAAAGGAGTTAAGGCGTTAGCCTTTTATGAGCTATAAAATCCTTACGGATTAACTCCAGATCAAGAGGATCGGGGTAAGGGTACCCAGATCCAACGGGTAAAAAAAATGACGGATGACGGGAAGGCAATGATGAATGATGGATGACGAATGACGGATCACTGAAGTTTCTGGACTTTCCGGACTTTTCTTCATGGTTTTGTTTCTTAGAAATTCAGGATGTCCAATTGCTTTGGTGAAGAATAACAACGGGATACAAAAAATGGCGTCTGAACTTTCTGAACAATCTGAACTTTGTTTTCATAATTTTTATGTTCGTTATGTTCGGTATAAGTGGATCGATTACGCTCATCATAAACAAGGTTCATATTTGGTCTCCCATATACAGGCACCCTATCCCGATCACCATCAAAGTTCGAGTGAATTTGGAAGAATGTTGAAAAGTTGGAAGGTTTGAAATTTAGAATGCACAGCGGATTTCCCAACAGATGGAACTGATGAAAGCAGAATTCATAGCTGATTAAGAGGATTAAGCGGATAAAGAAACAGACCTCTCTCCCGCCTTTGGCGGGATGTCGAAGGAAGGCTCAAATCGAAGAGCGGGAGTAGAGGGGAGAGGTGGAAGTGTAGCCGCACTCTTCCTTCGGACTGAGTCCTTCAGGACGAATGTCAGAGTGCGTGATTCAAGCGCAGACTAATGGGATTGTTGAAAAAGGGGTTTTCGTAGTGGAAAAGCTTGCTTTTCGGATTTTTTGACATGCAAATGTCCTTCTCCATCAATGAGTTAATTTTAAAAAAACAGACGAGCAAGCTCGTCCACTACATCCCGGGTTTTTCAACACGCCCTAAAGTCTGCGGCTACAATTGGCCTTCTCTCCATCCTTCGACAGGCTCAGGACGGTGAGCGAAGTCGAACCGCAAGTGTGGAGAGGGGGAGATCGAAGATCGGTAGAACAGAGGATGAGGTAGGAGGCTGATTTGACCAAAGCCGAAGTTCAAACATTATTGAAAAGATTTGTTAATGTGATAAAGAAGACCTATGGGAAAAATTTGGTCTTCATCATTCATCATGGGAGCTGGGCTACGGGTGAAGCCAATTCCGAGAGTGATATTGATACTTTGGTGATGTTAGAGAAGATTAGTAAAAGAGAGTTAGTTAAACTAAGAGATATTTTGAACAAAAAGGAGTTCGAGAAATTCACCGTGCTTTTGTTTTCAAGATTGGATATGGACAACTTCGTTCCTTTTGCCAAACAACAATTTCACTATGGTGCAAAAGTATTATATGGCAAATGTCCATTGCCTGAACCGAGCCGAGAGGAAATGCTGATTGAGATCAAAAAGATTGCAAATACGGTCGGCTACTGGAGTAAATTTCTCTTTACTCATCAAAAACAAGCCGAAAATATAACACGGAAGATATATTGGAGGTTTAGAGAGGCTATCATAGCTTTGAAAGTATTTGTTCATTGGAAAACTGGTGAATTTCCCGTAACCAAAAAAAGACTGAAAGAGCTTCTAGAAGATCCGAAAGATAAAGAGATTGTGGAGATCATAGAGAATTGGGAGAAGAACAAAGATAAATATGAAAAGAATCCAGACCCCTTGTTAATAAAGGGACTGGACTTTTCACAAAGAATTTTGAAAGAGATAAATAGAAAAATGTAGCGTTGTCCCTGTATAACAAACGCCTAAAAATTTTACGTTGTCATTGCGAGTCCCGATTAAATCGGGACGAAGCAATCTTTACGCCATTTAGTGACTGATTTGGAGATTGCTTCGTCGTCCCGCCGAAGGCGGGACTCCTCGCAAAGACAGTTCATTTAATGCGTTTGCATTAGTAAGTCACGTTTGACAAAAGGCGGAAAAAATGGCAAATAATTTGGAAGAAGAAAATAAAAGATTAAAAAGGGCGGTGGAGGAGTTATCTATTCTAAATGAGATTGCCTCCGCCATCTCCTCCACCATGGAAGTGGAAGAGATCACCAAGCTGATTTTGTCCAAATGTATCAAAAGGATTGATGCGGAGCAGGGGACGGTTACCTTATTGAAAGAGACCGTGACCGATCCTTTCAAAACTTTTGTCCGAATCGAAGATTCCACAGTGAAAGGCGTGCCCTACCGCTTTGGGGTAAGTTTAGCGGGATGGATGCTTAAAAATCAAATGCCGCTTTTGACCAACGATCTGGCGAACGATCCCAGATTCAAAGGGGTGGATACGGAGGAGACCAAAATCAGGTCAATGCTTTGCGTTCCCCTGAGAGTGAAAAATAAAATGATAGGTTTGATCAGCCTGTTCAATAAGAAAAAAGAGATGTTTACTCCCGATGATCAGAGGCTTTTGTCCATCATCGCCATGCAGTCTGCGCAGGTTATAGAAAATGCCAGATTATACGAGGAGGAAAAGAAACTTCAACAAATGGAAGAGGATTTAAAGACCGCCAGAAACATTCAGATTTCTCTTTTACCTAAAGAAAACCCAAGTTTGCCAGATATTGATATCGTTGGCTTTTCTCTTCCAGCCAGGGAGGTAGGCGGGGATTACTATGATTTTATTACTATAGATCAGGATCGTTTGGGAATTGTAATTGCGGACGTCTCGGGCAAGGGTATGCCGGCCGCCCTTTTGATGGCTAATCTGCAAGCTACATTGAGAGGACAAGCTTTAACGAATCATGCTCCCAGTGAGTGCATTGCCAAGTCTAATTCCCTTTTGTGCAGGAGCATGGAAAAGGGTAAATTTGTCACCCTTTTTTATGGAATTTTGAACATCAAAGAAAAAAGCTTCACTTACACTAATGCGGGGCATTGCTATCCCTTGATTTTCAATGCTAAAGGTGAATTTAAGAAATTGGAAAAAGGTGGGCTTATTTTGGGTATGTTGGACGATTATCCTTACCAAGAAGAGAAAATAGTTTTGGAGCCGGGAGAGCTGATTCTTCTTTTCACCGATGGGATCACTGAAGCATTCAACAAGGAAAATGAACAGTTTGAGGAAGAAAGATTAATTAAGGTAGTTCAAGAGAACTTTCATCGGGATGCAAAAGAGATCTCACAGCAAATTGTAAATCATGTGACTGCTTTCCAAGAGGACGTTCCACAGTCGGATGATTTGACTTTGGTGGTGGTGAAA
>JALHUP010000024.1 GCA_022866585.1 Candidatus Zixiibacteriota bacterium
ACGCCGGAGAGCATGACTTCTACCCCAAACTTGGTAAAATCGCCGGAGATCAACTCCCGTATGACATTAGCATAAAGCGAGCAAGCGGCTTGCCTTTCCACCACCAATCCGGAGATTTTTCCAGCTGACTCCCCTATAAAGGTGACCTCGCCCAATTCATCGCTGGTCACATAGCCAGAACAACTGTGCAGTTGAAGATGAGAATTGGGAGTATAGACTACCACCAAAGATCCTTTCCCTTTGCCCAAAGTAACCTCAGGATAAATCTCCAGAATCAAAGTTCTGCGACCTTCATCCGAGGTGATTTTCATTCGGAAGTGATCCTTCTCTTTGTGCACGCTTTCAGCTTTCAGACATTCGGAGATTTTGTCTATATCTTTTTTAGTAAAAATTGGCATAGTTTATTTCCAATTCAATGGATGATTTTTTCGTCTTACCTCATCATTTAATTTCCGGCCCATCCCGCCAAAGACGAATTTCTTTTGTGATCGCGGGAAAATCTTGATAATACGATTCCACCCGGGTTTATTTGTTCTCCCCCAAATCAGGCTTTTTAGTTTGATCTTCTATCTTCTTCTCAGGAGTCTCCGGCTTGGTTATTTCATCTTGAGCTTCCTTCATAGCTTTTCTGAACTCCCTCATGCCCTTGCCTAACCCATGAGCGATCTCAGGTATTCTTTTCGCTCCGAACAAAAGCAGAATCACCAAAAAGATCAAAAGCAGTTCTTGCGCACCGATTCCTCCTAACATAAGCACCTCCTCCTAACCAAATGTAATCTAAATATAAATACGCTTAAAAATGAGATTGGTTCTAAACTCTTAACTCTATACTTCTACAAAAACCACCATCGGAAATATATCACTACCAAGATAACGAAAAGGATGCTGACGAAATTTATCTTGACCAAAAGTCCGATGGTGAAGCTGATTGCATATAGTTCAAGTGTTATTGGTTTGAATCCAATATTTAGGCTTCTTTCAAAAAGTGTCTTAACTGCACCGTCAGGCAAAAAGGAGCCGATGAGCTCACCGACCAATCCCCCCACCACTGCTCCCAAGACCAAAGCTATGATCAAAAAGGTTATTTCCTTTCCCTTCAAATCTTTTGCTCCTTCACTTATTTAAAAAACCACCTGGAGTGTCAAGCTAATCCGGAGTGCACCCCGCCTTTGGCGGGGTGCGGTTTTTCTCAAAAACCAAGCAGTGGGGATATGAGGAAATTTAAATTTCAAAAAAACGCAAAAGCCCCGCAAAGCGGGATCTCCGCTTCGCTCCGACAAGCTTTTGCACTCCAAAAACCACTTTTTCAGCAGTCCCTCCAGCTTAACCCTCCTTCAAATTGGTTTACCCTTTTCAAAAAAGTTGACTATGGATTGGAATATATATTTCCCATCCTCCGATCCCAAAATCTTCTCTGAGGCTCTTTCCGGATGAGGCATCATCCCTAAAACGTTTCTTTTTTCATTACAGATTCCGGCGATGTTGTATAACGAACCATTGGGGTTTGCCTCTGAGGTTATTTTCCCTTGGTGGTCACAGTATCTGAAGACTATCTGCTGGTTTTGTTTTAATCTCGTCAAACCTTCTTCAGAGATGAAGTAATTCCCATCAGTGTGAGCAATCGGAATCTTGAGCACTTGACCTTTAGGACAGAGGTTGGTGAAAGGTGTATCTTTATTCTCCACTTCAATGTGAACAAATTTGCAGATGAATCGTAAGGAGGTATTCCGCAACATGGCACCCGGGAGAAGTCCCGCCTCCAAAAGTATCTGGAATCCATTGCATATCCCCACCACCAATCCCCCCTCTTGAGCAAAATTCATTAACTCTTTCATGATGGGTGAAAATCTGGCGATGGCTCCAGTTCTCAAGTAATCACCGTAGGAAAAGCCGCCGGGTAAAATCACACAGTCACAATTAGAAAGTGAGGTATCCTGATGCCACAGAAACTCAACCTCTCGCTTTACGACGTTCTTGATCACCATGTAAGCATCGTAATCGCAATTTGATCCGGGGAAGATTATCACTCCAAATTTCATTTCAAAATCTCGAAGTTATAATTTTCGATTACTGGGTTGGTTAAAAGTTTTCTGCATATCTCATTGATCAACTCTTCCGGTTTTTTACCCTGATCTTGCTGGAAGGCTATCTCAAAAACCTTGCCAGAGCGAACGTCTTTGATGCCATGATATCCCATATTTTCTAAAGCCCTTTTTATGGTTGATCCTTGAGGGTCTAAGACTCCATCTTTGAGTTTAACATATACAACGGCACGGGATAATTTATTTTCTTTCTCCATAATTTTAGCTACCTCCTCAGAAGTTTTATCTATGTCGGGCGCTCCATGAAGCTGGATCCCAGTCGGCTTCGACAAGTTGTGCTATTTCTATATTTACGCTATCTTCTCCTGCTTTTCTACATGGAACAAACTATATCCTCCTTTGACTACACCAGAGAGAACGTAAAGTAAGCCAAAAGGAAATAAAACCAGTCTGGGATTGATCAAAAGAGCGATTACGAAAACAAAAACATAAATCAATTTGATTTTGTTTTTTCTGTCACCTAAAGAGAATTTGGGGAGAGTTTCATATTCAATGCCGCTCACCATCAAGCCGGAGAAGGCAATAATCATGGTAATCAGAACTTTGGGGAATCTAAGCACCCCCCAAATCTCATGGCAAAATAAGGTGTAACTAACTAAGGTGATAGCGGCAGACGGGATGGGAAGCCCCAGGTAAGGATGCTTTTCGTTTAATTTAGATAGCCCTAAATTGAACCGAGCTAACCTAAAGGCGCCGCACATGACGAAAATAAACCCCAGAATCCATCCCCACTTTCCCAAGGGGTATAGATTTAGACTATAAAACATTACAACCGGCGCTATGCCAAAAGATAGAAGATCGGCGAAAGAATCCAATTCCATCCCAAAGCGAGAAGCTGATTTGGAAAATCTTGCCACCATTCCGTCTAAAGCATCGAAGAATCCAGCTAAAACTATCATCCAGGCGGCAAATCCTATCTCTCCATCGAAGCTCGACAGCAGTGAAACAAACCCACAGAACATATTTCCTGCGGTGAAAATACCGGGAAAGATTCCTTTAATGTTTCTCACTTTTGGAAAACTCCTATAATCGTTTCTCCAGCCCTGACCTTATGATCCAACTTGACTTTGATTTGAACATTTTCAGGTAAAAACAGATCCAATCTGGAGCCAAGTTTTATCATTCCAAATCTATCTCCTGCTTTGACCAAGTCCTCTTGTTTCAACTTACATACGATCCTTCGGGCTATGATTCCTGCAATTTGTTTGAGCACAACTTTTCCGTGTTCATTTTCCAAACCCAGCTCCGTTTGTTCATTTTCCGAAGAGGCTTTATCTTTGAAAGCAGGAAGAAACTTACCTGGGTTATATTTAAAATATTTTACCACCCCAGAGATGGGAACTCTATTGACGTGCACATCAAAAAGCGACATGAACACACTCACCAAAGTTCCCCCTCCACCCATAAATTCCAAATTCTCAAGCGGCTTTATCAAAATGACCTTGCCATCCGCCGGAGCCAAAATCAGATTTTCACCTTCAGGCACCTCCCTTTCCGGATCTCTGAAGAAGAACAAGAAAAACATACCAAATATAAAAAAGATTATGGCACCAAGTAAACTTATGATATTGCCAAGCCAAACAAAAAGCAAAAATAAAACCAGTGAAAAAATAGAAACTGGAAGTATGAAACTCAAGCCTTCTTTTGCCATAATTTGTCTTCCGGGAGTTACCGGTCTTAAAGCCGTGTCTTAATCAAAATCATATATCTTTTTTACTTTTTCCTCTATCTTCTCGTCGATCGTCTCTATTTCTTTTTTCAAATCTTCAGCGTGTTTACCAGTTTTTGCCTTTTGCAATTGTTCATTTAACATAAGAATCTTATCCACGAGTTTCGCTATCCCTCTTTGTGTGATTTTGGAAGCTTTCCTTATGGGGAGCTGTTCGATGGTCTCTATGTCGGTCTGAGCCATGGTCCTGCCAAGCTCCAGACTGATGAGATGATAATAGTGGTTCATTAGCTTAGAGTTTAGGATGGCTAAGATATATTTCAAATTGAAGTTCTTGTTTGCTAATACAATAGAGTGCAAATTATCTAAATGATAATAACCTTTATTATCATAAGTGGTGATGAGGCTATCTCCAGTTTTTCGCAATAGCAGTTTTTTACCTGAAACAATCTTGGTGTCCCAGCCTCCAGCCCAAAGTAGGTCAGGGTCAAGATTGATGAAATGCCCTTCATATTTCAATGAATAACGCTGAATTTGCCCACCAGATATTAGTCCTCTCTGCCAATTTCTACCTTTTTTGGATTCGCTCACGATTTTCTTTTGACCAATTTTCGACCTAACCCCTACATGTATGGTGACTATACCGTCTTCTCCACCAAGGGGAATAGCATCTTTTTCCATCTTAGTGACAAAACTTTTTGAAACCCTATCAAAGAAAAGTCGGAAACGGTTGTAAGCGGTCTTTTCGAAAGAGCTTTGGAGATATGAAAAAGATTTGAAGTTGTCCTGGTTAATGTCATTAGCTGTGGCATATAATTTTGCGGTTACTTCATTCGATTTTCTCTTCCTTTCGTCAGTTTCTTTTCTTAAGATGATTATTACCGGCCGTCCTACAATTCCATATTTCCAAAAATCTTTCAAAAACAAAATCACTTCCTCGATAGCACAGTTGTTTAAAATATATCTTCTCAGCTTCGAAAAGTATCTTCCCAGAAGAAAGCTGTCCGGAATGATAAATCCAAGTTTCCCTCCTGGTTTTAATAGCTCGATTCCTCTTTGCAAGAAGATGGCATAAATGCTGATCTTGTATTCAGCGGAGTTGGGATATTTTTCACGCAGTAGATTTAACAGACCTCTTTTTCTTCGAGCTAAATCTCGCGACCCCCTGACCCCAAAACTGATGTAAGGAGGATTTCCCACCACAATATCAAAAGGCGTCTGTTTTAAGATCATCCCATGTGAAAATCTTTTATTGGAGTTGGTCACCTTGTTTAAAGGGCTCTCTTTCTTGAAGTAATCAAAATCAAACGAATTCTCCAGTCTTTCTAAGGAATCCCCTTCCGCTATGTTTACATGGCTAGTGGGATGATCCAAGTCCTTCAAAAAAAGATTCATCACCGTCAATTGGGTAGCAAAAGGATTTATATCAATTCCATAAAGATTTTTGCTTAATATCTCATTATGTTGGTTCTCTTCTGCCCATCCCCCTTTTCGATAAATCTCTCTTAACCTATCATTGGCTTTCATCAAAAATCCACCTGAGCCACAGGCAGGGTCTAAGATTTTTTTATCTGGGGAGGTCTCCATTTTGTCCAATATATAGTCGATCACAAAATCGGGGGTATAGAATTGCCCTAACTCTTTTCTTTCCTTCTTGGTGATATGTTGTTCGTATGCTCGACCTAAAATATCCTTGGTTATCTTGCTAAAGTCATGCTCACCCAAAGTATCCAAAATAAAATTGATGGTTTCCTCATTCCATCTAATATCTTCGAAGCGAATATCATCAAACAGAGGTGCTTTATAGAGACCTTCAAATCTCTCGGCTATCTCACCAAAAGCTAAACCCAATAGTCTGCTGGGTCTTTCCACCATCTCTTTCCATTTCTTTAGACCTTCTTTGTGAAGTTTGGGTTTCACATGACCCCTGTCTTCACAGATTCTTAAGAATAAAAGCCGGTTGATTAATGTGTATGCTCCTTCTGTGCAAAGTTTGTCGATGAGCTTCGGATCATCCAGGCTCATATTCACTCTATCTGCCCAAGCATCGATTATTTCTTTGAATTTCTGATCATCCTTATACCTGATTCTGAATTGATCCGAAAGATCAAGGAAAAGCCTTTTTTTGCACTCCGCCAAATCCTTTATCAAAATATTGGCGGTAACAGTCTCCTTTACCTCTTCAGCATCCTTTGTAATCCTGACAGCGGTCTTTAAGTTTTCTTTTGAAATCCTCGCTTCCAAGCTGGGAAAAGTTTGAGGCAAGTCTTCAAGCTGGGTAGAAAATATCTTTCGGTCAAGAGGCGAAACGCCGGTGATAAATGATTTATAGAGCCTGATTTCTATGCCATTAGTCAAAATCACCCAGTCTACACCTTTTTTGAAAGCATAGTCTAATGCTTTATCTACATGATGATCCAAATCTTCATCTAAATCTTTGGTCTCCACAATTAGCTTGGGTTTTCCTTCGAACAGTAGAGCGATATCTGCCCTATTGTTTCGGACATGATGCTCAAAGTCCATATCCTTTTGCACATCATATCCCAAAAGTTGCAAAAGAGGCAGGGTTAGTTTTATCTTGACGTTTTCCTCGACCTTCCCTTCCGCTCTCCGGACATATTTGTCTATATCTAAAGAGACCAAATCAAACACTCTCTCTTTTAAAGTCTTCTTCATGATCTTATAGGAAATTATCTTTTTTGTCCAAACACCCTTTTGAAGATATAATCAACGTTTCTTAAATAATAATCTAAACTGAAACACTCTTCGATTTCTTTTTCGCTCAAATACTTTTTTACTCTTTGGTCATTTTTAATCAGATCCCTAAAGTTTTCATTCCTATTCCAAGCCTTCATGGCGTTATCCTGAACCATCAGGTAAGCATCTTCCTTTGAGGGAGTCTTTTCGGATAGTGCCAAAAGTAATCGTCCAGAGAAAATCATGCCACGAGTTTTCTCCAGATTTTTTCTCATATTATCCGGATAGACCAAAAGGTTTTCTATGATTTTTGTGAATTGAGTGAGCATATAATCGACCAGGATAGTAGAGTCAGGTATGATTACTCTTTCCACAGAAGAGTGAGATATATCTCTTTCGTGCCATAAAGTTATATTTTCCAAAGCGGCTTGGGCATTGGTTCTAACCAGCCGGGCAAGCCCGCATAGTCTTTCACAGGTGATGGGATTTCTCTTATGAGGCATGGCAGATGAACCCTTTTGTCCTTTGGCAAAGCCCTCCTCCAATTCTAAAATTTCAGTTCTTTGCAAATTTCTTATCTCAGTGGCGAATTTCTCGATGGAGCTGGCGATGATAGCTAAAGCGGTCATAAATTCTGCATGTCTATCCCTTTGTATTATCTGACTGGAGATGGGAGCAGGTTTCAACTCCAATTTTTTACACACATATTCCTCCACCCGTGGATCTAAATTAGAAAAGGTTCCCACTGCCCCTGAGATTTTTCCCACTGAAATCGTCTCGATTGCCCTTTTCAGCCGCTCCATATTTCTTTGAACCTCGGCATACCACAGAGCAAACTTTAAACCAAGCGTTATCGGTTCTGCATGCACGCCATGAGTTCTCCCGATCATGGGTGTGTGTTTGAACTCAAATGCCTTTTTCTTCAAACTTAAGCTCAGGTTATCTAAGTCTTGTAAAATCACCTCACCAGCTTCTCTCATCAATAAGGAGAGCGAAGTGTCTAAAATATCGGAGGAGGTCATCCCATAGTGAACATACTTAGCTTCTTTACCGATATTCTCCGCAAGATTGGTTAAGAATGCGACTACATCATGTTTGGTCTTCTCCTCTATCTGGACAATTCTCTCTACATCGAACTTTGCCTTTTTCTTAATCTTTGGTAAAGCGGTTTTGGGGATGATCCCTAAGTTAGCCTGAGCTTCACATGCTAACAGCTCGATATCCAACCATTTCTGGAATCGATTCTGGTCAGACCATAAAAACTTCATCTGTGATGTGATATACCGTTCTATCATTTTCTATCTTTTTTCCCGACAAGATTGGTTTAATACAGTCTATGGAGACCTGAAGGTCTCCGCTACATTCCTTAAATTGAGGTGTAGCGGAAAGCTTCAGCTTTCCACTTTTCACTCTTAGTTGTTATTTATCCACTTTTTTCCAGTCCTCCAAGAAGTTTTTTATTCCCACATCAGTGAGAGGATGTTTGATCAATTGTTCAATCACCTTGAAGGGGATAGTAGCTATATCAGCTCCCATGATAGCCGATTCAACCACATGGAGCGGATTTCTCACGCTTGCCACTATGATCTCGGTGGCAACATCATAGTTTTCAAAAATAGTAACTATATCCTCAATCAGGTCCATCCCCACATGGCTGGCGTCGTCCAGCCTGCCCACAAACGGGCTAACGAATGAAGCTCCAGCCTTAGCCGCCAAAAGTGCTTGAATGGGAGAAAAGACCAAAGTGCAATTAGTCCGTATACCTTTGGAATCCAAAATTTTTATGACCTTCAAACCATCCTTGGTGATCGGAACTTTGATCACGATATTTTTGTGCAGCTGGGATAGATCTTCCGCCTCTTTTACCATTCCCTCCACATCCGTAGCCACCACTTCTGCACTTACCGGACCGTCCACCACTTCACATATCTTTTTGAGAATGGTCTTGAAATCCCCTTTCCCCTTCTCTTTTGCCAGCAAAGTGGGGTTGGTGGTAACTCCATCCAAAATTCCAATACTTGCCGCCTCTTTTATTTCATCTAAATTTGCAGTATCGATGAAGAATTTCATTTTTTAACCTCCAGATTTTTATTTCGGAGTGCAAAAGCTTGCTTCTGCGGTTTTAAGCGCAAAATCAACTTCCCACCAGCAAGCTGGTGTACTCCACTTCAAATAAACTCAATATTTCACTTCAGCCAAATATAATCCACAAGCTGGCGCTGTGGGACCAGCTTTCTTTCTATCCTTCACCTCCATTATGTTAACAAAATCCGAGACTGAAAAATATCCTCTCCCTACCTCGATCAAAGTTCCCACCAAGCTCCTCACCATGGCGTGAAGGAATCTATCCGCCTCGATTTTGAAAATTAGCTCATCGCTGGACTTCTCCCAGATAGCAGAGAAAACTCGACAGGCATTATTGTTTTTGGTTGATTCAGCCACGCAGAAAGAGGAGAAATCATGTTCCCCTTGGATCTTTTTTGTGGCTTCAAGAATGTTCTCCAGATTTAATGAATACAAAACCTCCCACACATACTTTCTCCAGATTGCAGTTCTTCCCAGATAAATTCTGTATTTATATAACCGACTTTTAGCATCATATCTGGAATTAAAATTCAAATCTACTTCTTCAATTCTCTTTATCACAATATCGTCAGGCAAAAGCCCATTCAGTCCATTTATAATTGAATTTTTGCTGAGTTCGTTTGTAGTTTTGAAATTTGCCGCCTGCCCCAAAGCATGCACGCCCACGTCAGTCCTTCCTGCACCTATGAGGTTGATCTTGTGGCCCAGAATGGTTTGCAGTTTATCCTGAATTTCCCCTTGAACCGTACGGAGCTTTGGTTGTATCTGCCACCCGGAGAAATCCGTTCCCTCATATTCGATTTCAAGCTTAATGTTCCTCTGCATTCAAATCATTTTTTTACAGGTATCATGCTTTCTCAATTCGCGTAGCGGAACCTTCACGGTTCCGCTGAGAAAAAACAGTCGCCTGAGCACGGAGGCATGAAGCCTCCGCTACGCCAAATTTAAATCCTTTTAACCAGATATGAAATTACTATTATCACAAGAACAAAAGATAAAAAGAGATAATCGCTTCTCTTAAAAACTAACCTCTGAAAGGATGTGCGCTCTTGTCCGCTTCTGAATCCCCGTGCATCCAAAGCCAAAGCCAATTCATCGGCCTTCCTGAACGAGGAGACGAATAAAGGAACAAGCAGAGGTAAAGTCTTCTTAACTCTTTTTATCAATCCTCCTTCAAAAGATGCTCCCCGGGACATTTGAGCTTTTTTCAAATTGAAGGCTTCCTCCAAAAGCAAAGGAACAAATCTTAAAGAAATCATGGTTATCAAAGATAGCTCCTCTATGGGAAACTTTAGCTTTTTTAACGGAGAAAAAGACTTAAAAGTTGCATCGGTCAGCTCCACTGCTTGAGTAGTCAGGCTCAAAAAAGCCGCACAAAATATGAATATGGCAAGCCGCCAACTGTAAATGATGCCGTTTACGACTCCTTCGTAACTCACTTTTATGAATTTAAAGGATAAGAATTCGATCGTTTCGCCAGAGGTAAAGAATATATGCAGAATAAAGGTAAATAAAAATAGCCAGAAAAAAGATTTAAGATTCCGAAAAAAATAACCAAAAGGAATCCGCGAAGCAAAAGAAAGAGTCAACAGAAAAAAGGAGATCAAAAAATAGATTCTGAAGCTAGTCGTCACCACAGCCAAGATCATCACGCTCAAGGTGAGAATGATTTTAGTCCTCGGATCCAGCCTGTGAATCACCGAATCAGCTGGCACATATTGTCCGATGGTGATGTTCTCTAAAAAAGCCATAATCTGTTCATCATGTGAAAAGTTGTTTCACTCAACGGCAAAAATATAGTATTGTTTACCAACAATGTCAAATAGAAACTTCCGTAAAAAATTTGGGAAAGAATAGTGGGGAAAGAGTTCTAAAGAGTGTTTAGTCGTTGGTAACGGATTCATCCTGATCCCACCTTTGGCAAGAGAACGGACATTTTCTCGCTTATCATAAGAGCGTCACGAACAGAGAGTCCGTGACGAACTTGGGAGATTATTGGACAATACCGTTAAATAGTGACTTCTTCACCTAAATCGGGAACGATCACATTTTGAATTCCTAAATTTTTGATTCCATCAGCCAAAGCTTGGGACTGCTCTTCTTCTCCGTGTACCACAAATACTCCTCTCAAGGAGTCCTTGGTATAATTCACATATTCCAAAAGCTCATCTCTGTCCGCATGGGCAGAAAAGGCATCGATGATCTCTACTTTTGCCCTTAATGTATATTCCTCCCCAAATATTTTAACTTTTTCTTTGCGCTCCACAATCTTTCGCCCCAAAGTATCCTTTGCCATGAATCCGACCACAAGTATAGTGTTTTTAGGATCTTCTATATTATTTTTAAGATGGTGTAGGATTCTGCCAGATTCACACATTCCCGAAGCGGAAATTATAATGGAGGGTTCTTCGAGATGATTTAACTTTTTGGATTCCTCGACATCCGTTATATAACGGATATCTTCTAAGCCAAAAGGGTTTTCGTGTGCGGCTATTATTTGATTGGTCTCCTTATCAAAACACTCGGGATGAAGTTTGAAAATCTCGGTTATGCTCACAGAGAGGGGGCTATCCACAAAAACTTTAATTTTGGGAATTCTTTTTGCGTCTTGCAATCGGTTTAAAGAAAAGACTATATCTTGAGTTCGACTTAAGGAAAAAGCAGGGACGATAATCTTTCCACCTTTGGAGGCGGTATCGTTTACTACCTTTGCCAGTTTCTCGTCAGCTTTTCGAAGATCATCATGTAGTCTATTGCCGTAGGTGCTTTCGATGATCATAAAGTCAAGGTTGTCGATCATTTCTGGATCTTTTAAGATGGGCATATTCTTTCGCCCCAAGTCCACAATATAAGCCAGCCTTATATTTTTACCATTTTCGGATATTTCGAAAAGGGAGAGGGCAGAGCCCAAAACATGGCCTGCATCAAAGAAGGTGAGCTTAATGTCCGCAGTCACATAAAATCCTTTTCTATATCCTATTCCCCTGAAAAGGGCAAGCGACTTCTCCACATCATTTATATCATATAATGGCTCGATCGGAGGCAGTCCTTGACGATTCTTCCTTTTGTTTAAGTATTCCGCATCTTTTTCTTGAATGTGAGCACTGTCTTTGAGCATCACCACACACAAGTCGCGAGTGGCAAAGGTGGAGTAAATGCTTTCTTGGTATCCCTTTTTTACTAAGTTTGGCAGATTACCAGAATGGTCGATATGGGCGTGGGAAAGCACCACCCTTTCTATGCTTTTAGGATCGAAGGGAAAATTCTTGTTTCTGTAATTGGACTCCTCTCTTCTTCCTTGAAATAGCCCGCAGTCAACTAATATCTTTTTTCCGTTATATTCAAGGATGTGCATAGATCCGGTAACCGATTTAGTTGCTCCCAAAAATTTGATCTTCAAAGTTCCTCCTTTGATATGCACCCAACGGAGCATACTTCTATGCCGAAGAATTGGGTTAAACATAAATTTGTATGCAAATTTTGTCAAGTTGTAAAAATGTGGTCTCTATAAAAATCTGGGTATGCGTCCTGCCTGAGGTGCGGGACTTACGCGGTATAACATGAAATGATAATGCGAAGCATCTTGACGATAACTTAACCGCGCGTAGGCGGGGCTCTCAGCCCCGCAAAAATGCTTTCTTCAAAGCCCTGAAAAGCAAAGTTGGACTGCTGACTTTCGATTTTCGTAATTCGACTTTTTCAATAAACAAGAGAGGGTCTGAAGCCTCTCGTCCCAAGATTATTTTTTAACTTGTCTTGATCTCAAAATGACTTATCTTTTAAAAAAAGGAGTCTTATTAAAAATATGGAGAGAAGATGATAGATTCATATGAATTTGGCGTGATAGTCATCAATGGAAAAAGATATTCTTCAGATGTGATACTCTATCCGGACCGGGTAAAAGACGACTGGTGGAGAAAAGAGGGACACGCTTTGTGTATTGATGATTTAGAGAATGTCATCGAAGAAAAGCCAGACGTGATCGTGGTGGGAATTGGCAACCCTGGTTTGATGAGAGTTTTGCCGGAAACGGAAAAACACATCAAATCCCAAGGAATCAAATTGGTTATTCAAAGCACCAAGGAGGCTTGCAAAACTTACAATCAGCTTTCATGCTCGCAAAAAGTGATCGCACTTCTCCATCTAACCTGCTAACTTTTTCTAGACATGTGTCCGCGAATGTAGTTACTCGACTTATCTGAACAATAATTGGAGTGTTCGCCTTATGGTTATCAACTTTTTAATTTGACAGATTTTGTGAACATAGCATTTTTTCTCGGAAAGCTTATGTAGGGGAGGGGCTTGTCCCCTCCCGAACTGGTTTTACGGGCGACCACAAGGGTCGCCCCTACGTTTCCTCCCACCACGCTATGTAGGGTTCGTCATGATAATTAGTTGATGACCTTTAGGCGAACCTTGGTGATCAAATAATAATTCCTCAAAAGTGTGTTTTCGATACTTCATATATGGAGGGATCACTCATATAAAAAAAGTCTCTGGGATCTGTCTTTTTCAAAGACAAACCGCCAGAGACTTCTTTCTTCTCTTTTTTTGGTTACATGATTAGTTGGTTTCTCTTTTTATCTTAGCAGAGTCATTCTTCTGACCGACTCGTAGTCGCCGGCTTTGATTCGATAGAAATAAACTCCACTCGCCACGTCTTCGTTGTGCTGATTCTTCCCGTTCCACGAAACAACATGCTCGCCTGCGGGTTTTTGCTCATTCACCAAGGTGGTGACCACCTGTCCCAATACGTTGTAAATCCTAAGAGTTACCCACGCATCCTCTTTCACTAAGAATTTGATTGCGGTCTCGGGATTAAACGGGTTGGGGTAGTTCTGGTCTAAATTGAACTCGGTCGGATGAGAGACTGTGGTTTCCTCTGAAGATCCCGGTCTCAGTGGGATCGGACGATCACCCTGCTTGCTCTCTATTGCTTCAACGTAGAAATTCTTCCCACCCGCGTCCGCCATCCCAAAATAGAGATCACCACCTGTAAGCTGCCAGTAAGTCACGCTGAGTTGGGGTTTACATTCGTTACCCTTCGACTCGAACTTAAGGGTGGCAAAGAGACCTTCACCAGGTGGCAACACGTCTTGAATCTTTTGGTCAAGAGCTCGGATCACCCCAATGAGCACCTTTTTGTTCTCGTTATCTCTTTGCACATATTGAATGAAGTGCTCTACTCTGCTTCCCTCAAAGCTCACCTCGGTGCACACAATATCCGACCCCGGTTTACCGAAACTCAAAGGTATAGAAGCGGCTGCCAGCCCTTGAGTGTTTTCAAGGAAAAGCTTCACCACCTGTTGACCCTTTATCGGTATGGGCTGATAAGACAAATAACCCTCTGTCCCTGACGCCAATGCAAAGGAACAGCACACAAGAAAAGCTGCGACTACAAGCCCCGCTAAGATTCTTCTTAGCATCACGAACCTCCTTTCATTTAGGATTTAAACTTAAGGTTAACTCCTGTCTTCCCTTACCTTCTTTTCCCCTCCACTTTTCCGCACCACCTCCTTTTGTGCAGTTCATAAAGACAGGTTAACGGTTATAGTTTAAACTACCCCCTCTAACTGTCACAAAAAAACAATTAAGATCAAACATCTCTTTTGGTGTCAATAAAGTCATCTGTTATTCCAACTCTTCTTCAATATTCTTGAGCCAGAGGGTCCACTAAATGAACTTTAACCCCGACACAAACCTAAACAGCCTAAGATCTGACACCAAACTCTTTTTGTTCGAACTTAGTTTGTCTTTATCAAAATTTATGTTGATTTGTCCCTTTTTGTCTTTTGCTGATGGAATGAATCAAAGAAACGTTTTTTGCTGCCTCCGTGGCATCTTTTAGGTAGGCAAAACAATCATGTCAAACGCAAGGAATTTCCTCATCCGGTGTGGATTTAAAGGATTTTTATCTCCTCCTAATCAATAAGCCCGCATGTTTTTTTATCTCTCTTTTTGTTTATAGTTTTTTTTCCTCCTTCTTAGGATTTTTATTTATAATCACAGAATTTATACGCTCATTTTCGTAAAATCGTTTAATTAAATTTAATTAACTATACTTTCTTTATCAAGAAAAAAATTAGTTTTTTTCAAAAATAAATTTTAGAGAAAAACCGGGGAAGTGAACTTCAATCAAGGATAATTTGGAATAGAAATTCTTATTTCTAATAAAACATTCCAAGTCACCAGTGGAGTCGGCTATTGTAAAAGAGGAAACTCTGAGTATTTTGGTATTTTTTTTATGATGATGGATGTAATTATACGCGGATGCTGCGAGTGACCACAAAGCTGGAGATAAACTGCCGCAGAGTTTTTTCGATCTCTTCTGTCTCCTGATACCTCTCCTCGGGATTCTTGGCCATGGCTTTCGAAATTATTCGATCAAAAACCAAAGGGATTTTCTCATTGAGGGCTGAAGGTAAAGGAGGAGTATAGTGCAATATGCTATACATGAGGGAACTGATGCTTTCTCCCTTAAATGGCTTCTGCCCGGTCAAAAATTCATAAATCACCACCCCTAAGGAGAAAATATCTGAGCGTTTATCCGCAGGTTTTCCTTCTAACTGTTCAGGAGAGATATAATGTGGTGTTCCCAGGGCCACATTGCTTTGGGTCAAGGAAGAGGTCCCCAGTCTGGCGATGCCGAAGTCCATCACCTTCACGGCGAAGTCCTCCAACAGCATGATGTTGGCGGGCTTGATATCCCGGTGCACGATTCCCTTTTGATGCGCGTAATTTAAAGCCGCACAAACCTGCATGATGATTTTGGCTAAGATTTTATAATTCAGCTCCTTCTTTTTCTTGATGAAACTTTCCAAAGTATAACCTGAGAGATACTCCATGGCGATATATTGCACGCCTTCTTGTTCGCCCACATCATAGATCGTCACTATGTTAGGATGAGACAACTTCCCCGCCGCCTTTGCCTCGCGGACTAATCTTTCTTTCAGTTCGGAAATCTCTTCGGCTGAGGTAGCGAAATCCAATCGGATGGTTTTAAGAGCCACTAATCTGTCAAGGATAGGATCCAAACCCCTGTAAACTGTACCCATCCCCCCCCTTCCTATAAGCTCCAGAACTTTATAGCGACCAAATTGAGTCAAGGGCAGATGGGCAGTAGATTCCCTTGAAACCCCTTTCGGTGTCTCCTCTTGCAGCGAGGGGGTGATGTCCTGGGCTAACCCAGGAGCGTCTGGAGTTGATATAGTTATGGTTTCTTCTTCCTTTCTTTTCTCTTCGGTTCCAATTTTGGTTGAGGATGATTTGTCTTTTGGTTCAAATGAGACCGGTTCAGGCTTTTCAGTTTTCGACATTCCTGGGACAGTCCCAGTCTGAACCTCGATCTTGACCTGTTCGCCTTGTCTTTCCAATGTTTCTTGCTCTTTCTCTGTTTTATCTTTAGTATAGACTTGTTCAACGCCTAGACTTTTTTCTCGCGCTTCTTCCCCTCCCAGCCTCTTGGGCTTAATCGTGGGTGCCGCGGCTAAGAAAAACAAAAGCTCTAAAATCGGATAGAGAGGTTGGGTCAAAATGCCAAAAGAGGAGAACAGGATATAATTTGAATTAAACATGACGAACAAAAAGACTAAAAGGATAATTATCCTATAAGTTAAAGAGACCTTGGGTAAAACCAGAGCGCAGAAGATTCCGATTAAGATCAAAATCAGAAGGTTCCACACTGGGGAAAGACGGTTCAAAAAGTTACTATGAATAATGTTTTCGATCACGTTCGCAATCCTCTCCACTTCGTTTAAAGTTCCGTAAGAAGGAACCTTCACCAATGTTTTTGATTCGATAGCAGTCAAACCAACCAAGGCTATTTTACCAGAAAAAGCTTTTGGAGAGGTCTCTCCATTTAATACATCCAAAGCAGAAACGCGTGGGAAAGTCAAATTGGGACCATAGTAGTTGATCATCATCTGCCTTTTCTTATTTGTGGGGATTAAAATACCTCTTAAGTTTATCACACCCTCCTTCAAGAGCCCGACGTCTTTCTTGTCGATCCCCAAATACCTCCTGGCCGTTTGCAGAGCCAGAGAAGGATAAAGGCATCCATCATATTCGATCAAAATTGGCTCTCGCCGGATTAGATTATCTGGATCGTAGGTCATATTGATATGACCAAAGTCAAAAGCAGATTGAACTAAAAGTTTGTCAGGGAAATACATCTGCTTAGCTGAGGGGGCATCCTTCAGATAAAGATTATTCGCCTTAGCCAAAGTTGACCTCAGAATAGTGGGGGGAGAAGCAGGTGGGGCCATTCCCACTTCCGATAAACTGAAATATATAGGGAGAATCACGTTCCCTGCATTATACATCTCATTAGCCAGAAGTTCCGCCCTTCCCGAGGTATCCTCATTGATATTCTCTGGAAGAAAAATATCTAATACCAAGACCTTTGGAGATCCTCTGGAGATGGTAGAGATCAAATGGGCTAATTTATCCTGGGTCCAGGGCCATTTGCCGATCTGATCAAGTGATTTTTCATCTAGGCCCACGATAATTATATCATTTTGAGGATTAATGCTTCCTCTCAATTTAAACATTCCATCCTGCATCCGTAGGTCTATCCTCTCCAGAAAGCTGTATTTTCCCGCATAAAGCGAAATCACCAGGATGGTGATCAAAACATATAAGATAAGCCCCGAAAATTTTTTTAACATTTTTGAAACTTGTTGGGCTAAAGATGTAGGATTAGCCAGCACCTAACTTAAGTTAGGTGCTGGATTTCCCCCTAAATCGAGCTTGAGCCTTTTTTACCTTCCCAAAGCCAATCGATCGATCAGAAATTGGGGAAGTCCCCTTTTTTTCATCTTTGTTTGGGTCTTCTTATAATCATAGGGAAGTCTTTTCAAAGTTGCTTTTTTCTCTTCAACATCATATATTAAATAACAAGCCTGGTTAGATCCGTCTCTGGGTTGTCCTACTGAGCCGATATTCACGATGTATCTAAATCCGTCCTCTATTTGGACCCAAGGCTTTTCATGCAAAAAACAGTGCTTATCTTTGTATTTTTCAATTATGGCTGGATGGTGAGAATGACCTATAAGGCAAGCCTGTTTATTGAAAAAGTGAAAATTCTCCTCCGCATCATCCAAATCGAAGATATAGTTCCATTCTTGTGGTTCTTTGGGGGTGGAATGGACTAAATAAAATAGATCAAATCTATGGTCCATTGAAAAGCTTGATAAAACCTTTAAGCTCTTTTCGGTCAAGACGCTTTTGGTCCATTCCATGGACTTTTGCGCATAGGGGTTAAAAAGATTGGTCTCTATTAAACCCAAGGCTGCGTAATCATGGTTTCCCATCAATTTGATCCCGGATACCTCCTCGATTATAGAGGTACATTCATTGGGATCAGGACCATATCCCACCGCATCCCCCAAAAAGAATATTTTATCCAGCTTCTCTTTTTTGAAGTCTGCTATCACCACCTTCAAAGCCTCAAGGTTGGCGTGAACATCGGAAAAGAAACCATATCTCATTTATTCTTCCCTTGAATGAACCGAAAAACTGATTTGCCCACCTCAATTAAGTCATCATTTTTCAATTGATACCTTTGGACCTCTTCCCCATTTACTTTGGTCTTACCCTTCCGTCCTAAATTCATCAAAATATGACCATCCTTTTCTTTAGTCATCTTAGCTTGAATTTTGGAAACCAAGAGACCTTTAACCTTTATGTTTACATACTTGGATTTGCCAAAGGTGATCACCGGTTTGTCCAAATAGAACTGCTTTACATTCGCATTCTCCTGTCCCAAAAGGACTGAGCAACCTGCTACTGCCGTTATCTCTTTTCCCTTCTTATCCTTCTCCAGAAGTTTCTTTTGCTTTTTGGTGCTTAAGACCATGGTTCCATCCAGGTCAGTCAACTTAATGTCCTTGGGAGAATCCTGGTGATATACTAAATTAAATTTGCCGATGGTGATCTTATCGTTGTCCTTTAATATCTCTTCGTTTATCTTTCGGTGGTTTACAAAAGTGCCGTTCAAGCTTTCCTTGTCGATTATTAAGGCGGAGTCATCGCCAAATTCGACTTCAGCGTGTCTTCTTGAAACAGCTTTGTTGTCTAACACTATATCGTTATCCGAGGTTCTCCCGATGCTTATTCTTTTCTTTTGGGTTACTATTTTTTCGATCACCTTATCCTCATACGTGACCACAATTTCAGGCATCTTCTCCCCCTTTGTTTAAAATTTGAGGCAAAAGAATAATGTCTTTTTAGATTTTTGTCAACAACTTTTATTAAAATATGCCCTTTTAAACAAGCCCAAGAAACAGAGGAACTTATCCCTTTCTGAGCAGGACTTTTGTTTAATTATATTGTCGACATGAAAATCTGAAAACTTGATCTTACCCGCCGGAGTAATTTTAGCCGATTAATCAGCCTGGGTAAACCTAATTAATCTAATTACATGATGCAAAAAGGTCAGGAAGATTCTCCTGACCTTTTTATCTGATCAGAAATGATAGTGGCGAAATGGTCCTATGGATCCACAAGTCGGATTTATTTCTTAGATTCTTTTGTTGGCTTGGAACTTGATGGCGTCTTTTGCTTGGCCATTATGAGTTCTCTTAGCTCATTATCCTTGCCGGTGATTTGTTGATATGCTTCACTTGCTCTTTTTGAAGCAACGTCGAAGCTTCCATTGTCGAACTCTTCTTGAGCCCGTTTTAACTGATCTTCCCAGTTGGGAATTTGTATAGACAGATCGGTCTGCTCTTTAGGAATTTTCCAATCTTGAGCTATTTTCTGGGTGCTTTTAAGTTGCTCCATAGCGGTTTGGCAGCCACTGATAAAATTCTCAGCCTTCATCTTCATATCTTCCTTGCCGATTGCGGCTTGGGCGGCCGCTGTGTCAGCTATTCCCATGGCGTTTATTAACAGCTTTTTGGCTTCCCCATAATTTTTCTGGGCAATCAGATTCTCCGCCTCTGTCAATAAGTTTTCTGCTTGGGTAAAAATATCCGAGGCATATCTGTCCGCCTCCGCCTCTCTGGCCTTCTCCAGTGCATCCCTGGCTGCGGTTAACTCTTTTTTAGGTTCACCCGCACAACTCAAAATCACTAAGAAAAAAGCAAGAATGACCAATGAGATGATCAAAATCTCTTTTTTCATATGAGCCTTTCACCTCCTTTTTGTTTTTTATTTTTGGGTTTTATTCAATTATTCTCTTGATATGGAACCGGTTTGGTTTTCCGTATTCCCGTGTAAAAAGATAAAACTTAGGTTAAAAACTTTCTAAGAATTGTATTTATTAACTAAATGTTTTTTAAATTCGCCTCATTTCAGTTTTTAAAAGGAAGACCCAACTGATCTTCTTTTTTTGATTGGGCACTAATATATAAACCTAACTCTTTTTGTCAAGAAAAATTTTGGATGTTTCTGAGAAAGCTAAATTGGTTGGGTTTTCTGTAGATTAAGTCCTTCAGAGTGAACTATTCAGATATTTGAAGAGAAAAACGCAGGTTCTAAATCGAACCTACGCCACAAATATTTTTCTACCAAATTCGGAGCCATGAAGGCTCCGCTACGTGACCTTAATCCGTTGACCGATCCCTTGACTGCATCTCGCATGCTTTGACCGTATTGGACAGAAGCATAGCAATAGTCATGGGACCTACGCCACCGGGGACCGGGGTAATGGCTCCGGCTACCTCTTTGATTGAATCAAAATCGACATCCCCTACCAGCCTATATCCGGATTTGGTGGAGGGATCTTCTATTCTATTAGTTCCCACATCGATGACCACTACACCCGGCTTGACCATGTCTGCCGTTACAAATTTAGCCTTTCCCATAGCCGCAATCAAAATATCCGCTTGCAAAGTAAGGCTGGCCAAATCTTTGGTA
Source organism: Candidatus Zixiibacteriota bacterium (assembly GCA_022866585.1). Lineage (GTDB taxonomy): Bacteria > Zixibacteria > MSB-5A5 > MSB-5A5 > SM1-73 > SM1-73. The sequence continues at coordinate 20,413 of JALHUP010000024.1, forward strand.
GCAGTATGACAGACGGTCACCGTGGCATTTGCCCCTTTGGCTTTCTGGAATAGCATGGGAGCAAGGGGTCTTCCCACCAGGCTTCCTCGGCCCAAGATAACCACATGCTTACCTGAAGGGTCATTTCCTGATCTTATCAATAGTTCTTGAATGCCCAAAGGGGTGCAAGGCAAAAAGGTCGGCTTTCCAGCTAACATCATTCCCACATTAAAGGGATGAAATCCGTCCACATCCTTTTTTGGATCAATAGCTAAAATAACCTTTTCTTCACTTATCTGTTCCGGAGTGGGAAACTGAACCAATATCCCGTGAATACTTTTTTTCTGATTAAGCTCCTCGATTTTTTTTAAAAGATCAGATTCAGGCAATTCCCTGGGATACCTATAAACCTCAGAGTAAATTCCCACTTCTTCACAGGCTTTGGTTTTCATGTTCACATAAACCTGGGAGGCAGGATTGTCTCCCACCAATATGGCGGCCAGCCCAGGAAGGATTCCCTTTTTCTTAAGATTTTCCAGTTTTCCTTTTAGATTCTCTTTGATCTCAGAAGAAATTTTCTTTCCATCAATTATCTCAGCAGGCATTTTTCTCCCCTCTGGTATAGGAATAGCAAGACTCATCTTGCGTCTTTCCAAAGATACAAAACAATACCTCTACTATTTTGGTTTAAATCTTCTCAGCATTATCATCTTCCAACTGGGGCAAATCTATTCTGATTCTCTCGATGCTCAAAGCTTTACCAGAATCCGGATCGATCTTGACCAGTGCCCCGCAAAATTTGATATCATCCTTAGCCAAAGTAAATCTTCTGGGAATCTGAGTTAAAAAGCGAGCGATGGCGTCTTCTTTGATTATTCCGATCACTGAATCATGAGGGCCGGTCATTCCCACATCGGTAATGTATGCAGTTCCTTGAGGAAGGATGATCTCGTCTGCCGTTTGCACATGCGTATGAGTTCCTAAGACCGCAGAGACTTTGCCATCCAGATACCATCCTAAGGCCATTTTTTCTGAGGTAGCTTCAGCATGCAAATCCACGATAATGATCTTAGTCTGCTCTCTAATCTTTTCTATTTCTTTATCCGCTATTCTGAAAGGACAATCGATCTCTTTGATATAGACTTTTCCTTGAATATTTATTACTCCAATTTTGGAATCATTTTTTAAATCGAAGATAGCCGCTCCCCTTCCCGGGACATTCGGAGGATAGTTAGCTGGTCTTAAGATGCGCAAGCTTTCATTTAGATAGGGAAAGATATCCTTTCGATCCCAGATGTGATTTCCACTGGTCAAGCAATCCACCCCGTAGTGGTGAATTTTTTGCGCAATTTCTTTGGTTAAACCAAATCCACCGGCGGCGTTTTCCACGTTGGCAATAGTAAAATCTATCTGGTGAATTTTCTTAAGTTCCGGCAAAATCTGCGAGACGGCCCATCTTCCCGGTTTGCCCATTATATCCGCAATGAATAATATGTTCAAATCTCAAATCCTATCTCTGATTCTTAGCCTTTAGATTTTTATTGATATATTTGCAAGCAAACGCGACACAAGTGTCGCTACTCCTGACCTTTCACCTTTTGCCTAACACCTTTATTTAGCATATTCCACCGCTCTGGTTTCCCTGATCACAGTAACCTTAATCTGACCGGGGTATTCCAGTTCTGCTTCGATCTTTTTAGCAATCTCTATGGCCAACTCCTCTGCTTTTTTGTCGTCGATATGTTCGTGCTCCACTATGATTCTGATCTCCCTTCCAGCTTGAATAGCATAAGATTTAGCCACACCCTTAAAGGAATCAGCCAACTCCTCCAATTTCTCTAATCTCTTGATGTAACCTTCCAAAGTTTCCCTTCTCGCGCCTGGCCTGGCACCAGAGATGGCATCTGCGGCCTGAACCAGAACGGAATAGACAGATTCCTGGATAACATCCTCATGATGAGCCGCAATAGCATTTAATACTATAGGATTTTCGCCATATTTCTGCGCAACGCTGTAACCTATCTGACTATGAGTTCCTTCCGTCTCCCGATCTACCGCCTTCCCTATATCATGTAAAAGCCCGGCCCTTTTTGCTAAATTGGCATCCAAGCTCAACTCTGCGGCCATCAGACCGCAAAGATATGCTACCTCCTTGCTATGTTGCAGAACGTTCTGTCCATAACTGGTTCTGAATTGGAGTTTTCCCAAAAGCTTGACCAGCTCCGGATGAATCCCATGTATTCCCACATCAAAACAGGTTTGTTCTCCAGTCTCCCGGATGATTACCTCCATCTCCTTTTCACATTTTGCCACCACCTCTTCGATACGAGCGGGATGAATTCTGCCATCCATGGTCAACTTCTCCAGAGCCATGCGGGCGACCTCTCTTCTTATGGGGTCGTAGCCCGATAATATGACCGCCTCTGGGGTATCATCCACAATCACGTCGATTCCAGTTGCGGTTTCAAAGGAGCGAATGTTCCTCCCCTCCCTTCCGATGATCCTTCCCTTCATCTCTTCATTGGGGAGATTCACAACTGAGACCGTGGATTCCACAGTGTGATCAGCCGCACATCTTTGAATCGCGGAAATTATAATATTTTTTGCTTCCTTCTCCGCAGTCTGTTCAGCCTGCTCTTTGATCTCCTTGATGAGCTGGGTCGCTTCCTGTCTGGCTTGATTCTCCAAGTTTTCCATCAAAAGTTTTTTAGCCTCATCCGTGGTCATCTGAGCGATCTTTTCTAACTGTTTATTCTGATCTGCAATCAATCGCTTAAGTTCCTCATCTTTTAATCTTAAGGCTTTATCCCGGGCATATAAGATCTTTTCTTTGTTTTGAATATCCCTTTCTTTTCGGTTTAGGATGTCAACCTTTCGGTCCAGATTTGCCTCCCTGTCGGAAAGCACTTTTTCCAACCTTTGAATTTCTATCTTCCTGTTTTGGGATTCCCTTTCGAAATTGACCTTGGTTTTGTACCACTCGTCCTTAGCTTCTAAAATGGCCTCTTTTTTCTTTATCTCCGCTTCTTTTTCTGCCTCCCGTACAATTTTTCGAGCTAACTCCTCGGCTCGGCCTATCTTTGCCTCTGCGATTTTTCGGCTGACAAACCACCCCAAAAAGAAGGATAAGACCGCAGCTCCTATAACTATGCCCACAATCATTATGTTGGTCATACCCAATTCCTCCTTCCCGAAAGGTCCTTTAAGCGCAAACTATATGATTCATACCCTTCGGAGCAAAAATGAAAAACCCCACTTCGGTTTCGAGAATTTTGCTTTGTCTTTTTGCGAGGAAAGACTTTCAGCTTCCTTAGGTAATATCAAGCCAAAGCAAAATCGGACAGCTTTTGTGGGGATCAAAAGCAAAAACAGATTTTTCAGATATCTTCTTGGGATACCCTGCTATCTAACCATTCCAGTAAGGTCTCGGTTCTCTTTTCTACATCCGCAAGTTTTTTTTCTTTATCTTCTCTTTCTTTGAATAGCTCATCGGTTATATTTATGCCGGCCAATACCGCCACCCTTAAAGGTGACTTATTGGACAGCCTCTCTGCTACCTCTCTCATCCTCAGGTCCACATATTTCCCCACCCGTAGTATATATCCACTATCGGCCTCCCCTCTGATAGGATAATCCTCACCAAAAATATTGACTTTAACCGATTGTTTTCTATCTTCCATTAATTCCTAACTATTCTTTAAAAATATCCAAGAAATCTTTTGCTTTTCTCCCCACACTTCAACTTTAAGTATTCAAAAAACTCCTCGCAAATAATAATACGAAATTTTGATCAGATCGTCAACGACATTTATTCAAAATTTTCTACAAAGGTCAATTTTTCCAAAAGTTTTTCCAATTGCCTTCTGATCTTTTCTTCCTTCTGCTTGAAGTCTCCTTCCTTCTCTTTAAGCTCTTTTTTTAGTCTTTCGTTTTCTAAGCTTAGGTTTTTGGTTTTCTCCTCGAACTGGCAAATCTGGTCAGCCAGTCCGCTATAAGAGGAAGAGATCTGCTGGTTCTCCTGCCTCAATTTGTCAATGATTTTTATGGCTTTGGTGATTTTCTCTTCCAGCTTTTCAAAATTTTCCAATTGCATGATCCAAAATCCAAGTAATGAGTGTTGAGTTTCAAGTTTTGAGAAAAAGTTTTATTATGACATCTATATTCAGTAGAGTTCTTTATCCTCTCTACTCAATATTCAAGACTCGAAACTATTTTCTTAAACTTGCCTGGAAACTTTCTTCGAGTTCCAAGATCACCTTTTGGTGAATTGTGTCTACCTCCTCATCGGTTAGAGTTTTGCCCCTCAAGCGATAGCGAATCGAATAGGCTAAGCTTTTCTTTCCCGGAGGGATCTGTTTTCCTCGATACACGTCGAACAAAATGAGTTCTTCAATAAGATCTCCACCCACTATTTTTATCTTCTCACTTATCCTCTCGGACAAGATCTCCTCATCCACCACGATGGCCATGTCCCGATCCACAGGAGGAAATTTGGGCAAGGGCAAAAAGGGTTTCTCCTTCGGGATACAACCCAAAAACTTTTCGAAATCCAGTTCTGCTATAAAAACCTTATCTTTGATCTCGAAAAGTTCCAAAATCTCTTCTCTAACCGCACCCACTATGCCCACGCTTTCGCCATCTATCCTAATCTCAAAAGAGTCGTTTGATTTTAATAGAGCGTTCTTTTTGGGATTCAATCGGAATGACAAAAAGAGGTCATCCGCCAACGATTCCAAAACTCCTTTAAGATCATAGAAATCGACTTCGCTCTCCTTTATTCCCCAATGGATTGGGTCTTTCTTGCCCGAAATAGCTAAACCAAGATGCAATCTTTCCTGCGGCATTTTATTTTCTTTAGCGATGAAAACCTTGCCCAGCTCAAATATCCTCAAATCTTCCTCTTTCCGGTTTTTGTTCCAGTTTGTCACCGAAAGAAGATTATGAGCCAAAGAGGTGGTAAGGACCGACATTTCCTCGCTTAGAGGATTTTGCATCCTGACATTTAAAAGGTCGGGACATAGCTTCTTTGAGATTCTTGGATCAACCAGGTTGTTGGTTAAAACCTCAAAGAATCCTTTTCCCACCAGAAGTCGCTTTAGTCTTCTTACTAGTTCATCCTCTACATTCACACAGGTAACCAAGTTACCGCTTGCCCTCAAGGAGGTTTCTATTTTGTCATAACCATAGATTCTGGCTATCTCCTCAATCAGGTCGATCTCTCGACAAAGATCGGGTCTGAAAGTGGGAATGGTTACCTTCAAATCCTGATTTTCGCTGACCTCCATCTCTAGCCTTTTTAAGATTTGAACCATTCCTTTTGATTCGAGATTCGTGGCGAGGATTCGGTTCACTCTTTGTGGTCTTAAGGTCACACAAACAGGGATGATGGGAGCGGGATAATTATCCACCACCCCTTTCAACACCTTTCCCCCGGCTAATTCCTCCAAAAGTTGACAGGCTCTATTTGCCGCGTTTATCACCCCGTTCGGGTCCACGCCCCTTTCAAACCTCTGAGAGGCCTCTGTGGATATGCCCAGATATATCCTTCCTCTTCTGATCACCTTAGGATTAAAATAAGCGCTCTCTAAAAGGACATTTTTGGTATTGGTGCTGACCTCACTTTCCATTCCCCCCATTATTCCGGCGATGGCTACGGGCTTCTTGCCATCCGTGATTAAGAGAATCTCATTATTTAATGTGCGTTCTACTTGATCTAAGGTAATGAACTTTTCTCCACTTTTCGCTCTTCTGACCAGCACCTTCTTTTGAGAAAAAAGATCATAATCGAAGGCATGCAAGGGGTGTCCGGTTTCCATCATCACGAAATTGGTGACGTCAACCACATTATTAATGGATCGCATACCTACAGACTCAAGCTTTCTTTTCAGCCAAAAGGGTGAGCTTTTTATCCTAACGTCTTTTATCATTCTGGCGGCATATCTGGGGCAAGCGACTGAATCTTCAATTCCCACCTCCACCCAGTCCTTTGTTGATTCTTCTGTTTCGGTGAATTCAATCTGCGGTTTTTTAACTGAACTTCCGAATAATGCTGCCACATCTCTGGCTACACCGATAATAGAGAGACAGTCGGCTCGGTTGGGGGTGAGATCCAAATCCATAATATGATCCTCTAAGTCCAGAGCCACAGCTATGGGAAGCCCAATCTTAAGCTGAGAATCCAAGATCATAATTCCCTTTTGGTCTTCGCCTATCCCCAGTTCCTTTTCAGAGCAAATCATGCCGAAGGAATCCATCCCTCTTAATGTGGTTTTGGTGATCTCCATTCCTAAGGGGAGCCTTGCGCCAATTAAAGCCACCGGAACCTTCACTTTTTCCTTGACATTGGGCGCCCCGCATACAATCTGCAAAAACTCAGACCCGATTTCCACCTCACATACGGACAAGTGATCAGCCTGAGGATGCTTTTGAACCCTTTTTATTTCACCTACTACTACTTTTTCCAGACCGCTACCTAATGGAGTGATAGTCTCCACCTCCACCCCGGCATCGGTGAGCTTACCTGCCAACTCTTCCGGCGACCAATCGAAATCCACCAATTCCTTAAGCCATTTGTAACTGACCTTCATTTTTAAAACTGCCTCAAGAATCTTAAGTCATTTTCGTAAAATAACCTGATATCGTCGATTCCGTATTTGAGCATGGCTATCCTTTCCACACCCATCCCGAAAGCGTAGCCGGTATAGACTTCAGGATCGTAGCCCACGTTTTTAAAGACTTCTGGATCGATCATCCCTGCACCTAAAATTTCCAGCCATCCTCGATATTTGCAAAGACCGCAGCCTTTGCCCTTGCAATTCACACAGGCTA
>JALHUP010000151.1 GCA_022866585.1 Candidatus Zixiibacteriota bacterium
CTCAGGATATTTCTTAGCCATCTGTTTGAAAAGCTGATGATATTTTTCATCCCCGGTTCCTAAGATGACCATCCTAAGATCCAAAGAAAGAAGTTTGTCAGAAACCTCAGATAGAATATCGAACCCTTTTTGATCTGCCAATCGAGAGATGATTCCAATTAAAGGAACATCTCTCTTGGTTTCAGGTAAATTACATTTTTCAAGCACAACCCTTTTGTTCTTCTCTTTACCGGACAGGTCTTCCATGCTGTAACGGTAAGGGATGAGTTTATCTTTTTCTGGGGACCATTCTTCATAGTCCACCCCGTTTACGATCCCGTAAAGATCGGCATTGCGGGTTCTGAGCACTCCCTCCAGACCATAGCCGAACTCCGAAGAGGACTGGATCTCCACCGCATATCTTTCGGAAACGGTGGAAAGCACGTCGGCATAACTTATTCCGATCTTTAAGAAATTCACATTTCCCCAGAATTCAAAAGGGCTGGTGGGATAGAATAAATCTTTTGCTACCCCGATTTTATCGAATGAACCCTTCGGAAAATTTCCTTGATAAGCTAAGTTATGAATGGTGAAAGCCGTGGTCGTGCCGGTAAAAAAAGGATCGCCCGCATAGTGGGTCTTTAAATATGCAGGGATGAGAGCGGACTGCCAGTCGTTTGCATGAATTATGTCCGGTCGCCAATTTAAAGCTTTTAAAACCTCTAAGCTTCCTCGGGCAAAAAGAATGAATCTTTCATCGTTATCCGTATAGTCAAAACCTGTGGCTTTATCTTTATATAGCTCATCTCGCTCATAGTATTTTGTATTGACCATGAAAAGATATTCTACCTTCGAATCTGGAAGTTGGCAGTTTTTGAGTTTGATTTTCTCTTTTTTTTCCCCCAGAGGAATTTCGGGAAAATTGATGTTTACCTTTTGAAGATCGAAGACGGCTTCATCTACCATCTTGTATTTGGGGACAATCACTTTTACCTGATGTCCCAACTTGGACAAAGCTTTGGGTAAAGATCCAGTCACATCAGCCAAGCCGCCGGTTTTAGCAAAAGGAACCACCTCGGGCGTGGCGATCAAAATTTTTAGTTTCTTAGACAAAATCCCCCTCCTTGGGAAAAAATCTTAAAAAAAGAGACTTCAAATATCCATTTCTCTTAAGTAAGCGGCCGCATCCTCAGGTGCCGTCGGATTTATGTAAAAGCCGGTTCCCCACTCGAAGCCAGCCACTCTGGTCAGTTTAGGCATGATCTCTATGTGCCAGTGGTATTCTTCGTTATTGTCGGAATCCACCGGACTGGTGTGAAGAATATAGTTATATGGAGGATTGTTCAAAGCTTTAGCCAATCTTTGTAAAGTCTCTCTAAGCACAGAGGCTAAAGCTGGAATTTCCTCTTTTTTGATCTCCTCAAAAGCGGGAGAGTGTTTTTTGGGCAAAATCCAGGTCTCAAAAGGAAAACGGGGAGCAAATGGCTCGATGGAGATGAAGGAATCGTTTTGTAAGACTACCCGCTCATTTTCCGAAATCTCCTGTTTTATGATGTCACAGAATATACATCTCTCCTTGTATTCATAATACTTACCTGCACCTTCCAACTCTTCGCTCACTCGTTTGGGGACAATCGGGGTAGCGATAAGTTGACTGTGGCTATGCTCCAAGGACGCACCCGCTGCTTCTCCCTGATTTTTAAAGATTAGTATATATCTGAAACGAGGATCCTTTTTCAAGTCAATGGTTCTTTTTAGGTAAGCCCAGATGATATCTTCTACTTGTTTTTGGTCCAGATCGACCAAATCTTTGTCATGATCCGCAGTCTCGATGATTACCTCATGGGCTCCTATCCCGTTCATTTTATCGAAGATTCCCCTTCCCTCCCGATTTAAATCTCCCTCAATTCTCAAAGCCGGGAATTTATTGGAAATGACCCTTAAAGTCCAGCCCGGTTTGTTAGGCTCAGAAGAGTCAGAGCGAAAAGCCAATATCTCCGGGGGTGTGGCGGATTCGTTCCCCGGACAAAAGGGACAAAGTTTGTTACCCCGCCTTTTGGGAGCGCTCGAAAAATCAGAAGGTCTTTTCCCTCTCTCGGTGGAGATGATCACCCACCTCCCGATGATTGGGTCTTTTCTGAGTTCCGGCATTTCTTTCCTCCTGCCCCCAGGGTCCTAAAGAATTTTTTTATCTCTTCAGGATCGACTAATATAAAACAAACCTCACCTTTGTCAACTCAAAAATGCCTGAGAGTAGTTGTCCATAAAAACGCGAGACAAGTCCCGCTACTCCTCCATAATTTGGAGTAGCAGAGCTTGCTCTGCGTTGCATCAGGGGTGAACCTCGAAAAAGCTAAATCACTTCCCCTTTCTTTCTTCTTTAGTCATTTCAAATATCTTTTCGAACAGAACCTTTTCTTCTTCTCCAAATTTTACGTTCCTTCTTTCCATTACAATTTGAGCAGTCTCTATAGCTTTATCCAGTTTATATTCTTCCAATTTATTGCTATCTCCCCAACAGAAAGAGGGAATAGATTTTTCCTTTATCATTCCACCGCCAAATATATTGGTGGCAAAACCAACTATCATGCCGGTGCCCAGCAAAGTCCCAATGCCAGTTTTTACATGGTCACCTAAAAATGATCCCACCTTTATCAAACCACTGTCCAAAAGTTCGCCTTTCACCATTACCTTAACCGTGCTATAATTATTTTTCAGATCGCTGTTGGTGGTCAAAGCCCCCAAATTCACCCATTCGCCGACATAGGAGTGCCCTAAGAAGCCTTCATGATATTTGTTAGAATGTCCCAAAAATATCGATTGTTCCACTTCTCCCCCAATTCGGCAAACTGGACCAATGCTTGTTCCTTCCCTGATTTTTCCTCCCACCAAAATTGAACCTTCTCCGATATAACAAGGTCCTTCCACTCTGGTTTGGGGTTGGATAATTACATTATTCCCAATGAAGATGGGACCTCCCCTGGCATCTAAGACCACCTGCCCGTCTATGTGACAATCTTTTCCCAGGTAGACTTTCTCTGTATCATATATTAATGCTTGATTGTCTATTTCGTTACGTTTAAAAATATTCTTGAAGTCCAGATTTGGTTTCAGCCTCTCAAAATCATTATCAATCTCGGATTTATTCAGATTTACTAAATCCCACAGGTAGCCTACCAGCTTGACCTCAATCTGTGAGAGTTCCCTTTTTTGTTTTATCGGTTTGATCTGATCTTTAACGTATAAGGTTTTGAATATATTTTCGTAATTTTTAAACGATACCCCC
>JALHUP010000152.1 GCA_022866585.1 Candidatus Zixiibacteriota bacterium
CGTGGCGCAAATCGGTCTTTCTACCTTTTCCTCAATCCCTTTTGTCTGAAAAACACTTTTAACCTCTTCTATAATTTCATTTTCATAGGCCTCGCTCAACCCTAGATTTTCTGCCTGAGCATTTTGGAAAATAAAAATAAAAAAAGCTAAAAAGAGGAGTCTCTTCATTATGTTTCTCCTTTTAATTCGATGAAGTTTAACGCAAGACAAGTGCGTATGCATTCATACGAATCTCGCTACTCCGAGATCATTTCCCAACAGATTAAACAGATGTGGTCAGTGTCCAGTGATCAGTTATCTTTTATTTTCTATTCGTCATTCGTCATCAATCATTAATCATTGGTTTTAATAATTCTCCTCCTTCACCTTTCTTAACATCTCCAGGCATCGGTAAGGAACTTTCACGGTTCCGATCAGTATCTTTCCCTTTCTTCTCCCATGGCAGTCGGAACCGCCGGTGTAAATTAAACCCAGCTTCTTGGCTAAATTTATATGGTGTGTGGTCACATACCGATCGTGTTGGCAATGATATGCCTCAATTCCATCCAGCCCCATCTCCAAAAAATCATAGATGGCCTGCTGGGATCGAGAAGTACCCGGATGAGCGAAGACCGCCACACCTCGGACCAAATGGATGAGATCGATGGCTTCTTTGGGGGTCAAATACTTTTTGGGAACATAAGCGGGCGCATGGTAGCCCAAATATCTGGCGAAAGCTTCGTCGTAGGTGTGCACGAACTCCTCTTTGACCAAAGCATCTGCCAGATGAGGTCTGCCCACCGAACCATTTCCAGCAATCGACTTCACCGTCTCCATTCGCAAATCTATCCCCAACTCGTTCAACTTTTCCACCATCTTCTCGCCCCGGATGAACCTCTCTTCTCTGAAGCTATTAATCTTTTTCAAAAATTCAGGATTTTCATAATCAATAAGATAACCCAAAAGGTGAAAATCCTCTCCTTGGTAAGCGACGGAGAGTTCTACGCCGGGAACAAGCTCAATTCCCAACTCATCCGCTTTCTGTTTAGCCTCTACAAAACCATCAATGGCATCATGATCAGTTATTGAGATGGCAGAAAGCCCGCATTCTTTAGCAATCTCCACAACTTCCTGAGGGGCAAGCAAGCTGTCTGAAGCGGTGGTATGTATATGTAAATCTACCCACTTTTTTTGCATTACGGTCATAGGTGGTTCTCCAAATACAAATGCAGAATTTTTTTAACATTCTATCCGAAGGATCCCGCTTCGCGGGACTTGATTCCCCCCTCACCTCGAAGATGCATACGCACTTCCCTCTCCCCTCGAGGGAGAGGGTTAGGGGCTTCATGAACTCCCCTCCCTTGATGGGAGGGGGTAGGGGGAGGGTGATGCGTATGCATTCATACGAATTATGTCAATTTATTTAACTCGTTTCCTATAGTTAATTTCTGTTCCACTATCTTTTCGATCTCACCTGCTAAAGCCAAAGCCTCTTGCTTGAGGCTATCTGCTTTTTGTCTGGCGACAGTGACAAAATTCTGATCCTCGATCGAATTCAGATTTATCCTCACATTCAGGTATGCACCTTCTAATGCAGTTCTTGCCATTAGTGAGGATACGCCTGCGTCCGAGATCATATTTGGATTGCCTTTTTCTACCACCACCCTTACCATCGCTAATGCTTCCAAAGCTTTTTCCATGACCTGAAGCGGAACAACAATTGCCCCCTTAGTTGCCTCTTGAACCGCTTCATCTCGTCTCTTTTTCTCCTCATCTGTATATTTGGGAAGCTTAAAAGCCTCCATTACTTTATCGAAACTTTCCGCATCTTTGATTATGAACTCTTGCATCTGTTTTCTGATCGCTTCTGCCTTTTCCAGAACTTCTTTCAATTCCTCTTCCACGTCTTTAAATCTCTTTTTGCCTATGGTCAATCGACAGACCATGGAGGACAAAGCGGATGCCAAAGCTCCAGCCGCCGCAGATACGCTCCCCCCTCCCGGCGCGGGTGAAGAGGATGCCACCTCCTCAATGAACTTTTCTAAGCCCTCTTTTTCTCCTCCGGCGAAAGTCATCAATTTATTTTCTAATACCTGCTCTCTTTTGAACTTATCCAGCTTGAGATAGTAGTCGGTGACGTCCAAGAGTGCGTCCAATGGAGTCAAACCCACTATTTCGCTCGAAATTATGGGAACCCCATATCTTTCCGCTTCCGCCTTTATCATCTCAAAAACGCGGAAAATCGGGGTTTGGGGATAGTTGACTAAATTCATGGAGATCTGAGCCAATCTTCTTTCTTTTATCTCAAATCCCAATGCTTTGACGTATCTTAAGCCACCACCTGAAAATCTTATGGCTTTGGCGATCTTTTTGGCTATCCCCACGTAGGGGGTGCCCAAATAGACGTTGAAAGCAATCAACGGCATCCTTACGCCGATGGCGGTGGCACCGGCAGTGGGATGCATGCGTGAGGGACCATAATCCGGTTTTCTGTCCGGATTGGTTTCTATCTCCACCTTGATCCCCTCATACTCTCCCCTTCTCACATCGGCTAAATTCACCCTGTCTGGTCTTTTGGCCGCCGCTTCATAAAGATAAATGGGAATGTTCAGCTTTTCTGCCAGCTCTTTAGCCAACTGTTCTGCTAAGACCACGCAATCTTGCATGGTCACCCCAGAGATGGGAATAAAGGGGACCACATCAGTTGCCCCCATGCGGGGATGCTCGCCCTTGTGTTTATTCATGTCGATCAACTCTGTGGCTTTGGATATGGCTTTGAAGGCGGCAAGCTTCACTTCATCTGGAGGACCCACAAAGGAGATAACTGCCCGATTATGATC
>JALHUP010000153.1 GCA_022866585.1 Candidatus Zixiibacteriota bacterium
ACCATGGAACGAAAAATCAGAATTCTTTTAGCCAAGCCCGGTCTGGATGGGCATGACCGGGGGATTAAGGTGATCGCCGCCGCATTTCGGGATGCGGGGTTTGAAGTGATCTATACAGGTCTCAGGCAGACCGCGGAAATGATTGTAGAAGCCGCCATTCAAGAGGATGTGGATGCCATCGGAATGAGCATTCTATCCGGTGCCCACATGACCCTCTTTCCCAGGGTGCTTGAGCTTTTAAGAGAAAAGGGGGCAGATCATATCCTCCTTTTCGGGGGAGGAATTATCCCCAAAGAAGACATTGAGAAATTGGAGAAGATTGGGGTCGGAAATCTTTTTACCCCGGGTGCCACCACCACCGAAGCCATAGAATATGTAAAGAAAGCTGTCTCTGAGGGAAGAAAAGAAGAGAAGATTTTTTGAAATAAATTCCCACCAGATGAAACAGATGAAGAAGATCGGCCAACGGATTAAGCAGAGGTAACGGATAAACTCATCTGTTTAATCCGTTTAATCCGTTGACAGTTTAATCTGTCGGGAATTAAAACATTTTCCCTAACAACCCCTTACTTGCCATATAGATCGCACCCCACGTTTTCCTTGACACCCAAGAGAGTTGATTTTATATTGTGATTCAAACGTTCTTATCGAGGAGAAACCTATGGAAGAGACAAGCGAGCTTCTGTTGCATAGAAGAGAGAAGTTGAAAAAATTGAAAGAAAGAAATATCAATCCATATCCTTACAATTTCAAAAGAACCCATACCTCTTCGGGGATAATTGCAGATTTTGAAAAACTCAGCATTGAGAACACTGAAGTCAAAATCGCAGGGAGGATGCTCTCGATTCGGCTTCATGGAAAGACTTTGTTTTTCCATCTTATGGATGGTGCAGGAAAGATTCAGGTTTATGTCAAGTCGGATGAAGTGGGAAAGGAGAAGTTTGAGCTTTTTGATTTATTTGATATAGGCGATCATCTGGGAGTAACCGGAAAAGTTTTCAAGACCAAAACTGGCGAAATCACGGTCAGAGCAAACGATTTCTGTATTCTTTCAAAATCTTTACTCCCACTTCCGGAAAAATGGCATGGACTTCAGGATAAAGAAACAAGATATAGACAAAGATATGTAGATTTAATGGTGAATGAAGAGGTAAGGAAGATATTCCTGGTAAGGACGGAGTTGATCAAAGCCATAAGAAAATTTTTGGATGATTTGGGCTTTGTGGAAGTAGAGACCCCCATCCTCCAGCCTCTTTATGGCGGTGCCTTTGCCCGCCCATTTACGACTCATCATCATGCTTTAGACGTGGATTTGTATCTCCGTATTGCAGATGAGCTATATTTGAAAAGATTAATCGTGGGCGGATTCGAGAAGGTTTATGAGATCTCCAAAAGCTTCAGAAATGAGGGCATGGACAGAAATCATAATCCAGAGTTCACCATGCTGGAATTGTATCAAGCTTATGCAGATTACAATGACATAATGGAGCTTTACGAAAACCTTTTGAATTCCGTATCCAAAGAAGTTTTGGGCTCGACTAAATTTGAGTTTGAAGGGAATCAGATCGATTTGGCTCCGCCCTGGAGAAGACTACCTTTACTGGATTCAATTAAGGAATATACGGGAGTGGATTTAGCCAACAAAAGTGAAGAGGAAATAAGAAAGATTGCATCTCGGTTGAACGTAAAAGAGGATTTAAGTCGACCCAAGGGAAAGCTGATAGAGGCTATATTTGAAACTTTGGTTCAGCCCAAGTTAATACAGCCGACTTTCATCACCGACTATCCCATAGAGATGTCCCCTTTGGCAAAAAAGCATAGAGAAAAAGAGGGCTTGACGGAGAGGTTTGAATTATTTTTGGGCGGCTGTGAGATGGGCAATGCCTTCTCTGAGCTGAATGATCCTTTAGATCAAAGGGAGAGATTTGAAATGCAGATGGAGCTTGCCAAAAGAGGTGATAAGGAGGCGCAAATGTTGGATGAGGATTTTTTGCGTGCCTTAGAATATGGGATGCCGCCCACTGGTGGATTGGGCTTCGGGGTAGATAGAATGATCATGGTCTTAACCAATACCCACTCCATAAGAGAGGTGATCTTCTTTCCCCAAATGCGACCGGTTGAAAATCCCGCCGAAGGCGGGGAGGAGTGAAATTCCCAACAGAGTAAACAGATGAAAGAATCTGTTTAATCTGCTCAATCTGTTGGGAGGTAAAATACTAAGCGAGGTGTCAGAACCCCGTTCTGACACCAAAAGAATAAAAACATAATTTTTCATTTTGCATTTTTAATTTGTTTTATGTCTTACGAATTCTTCATAGCCAAAAGATATCTGAAATCCAGAAGGAAAACCAAGTTCGTTTCCGTCATCACCATAATTTCGATAGGTGGGGTCTTAATCGGCGTTGCCGCTTTGAACTTCGTTTTATCCATGATGAATGGTTTTGAAAAAGAGGTCAGATCGCGCATCATCGGCACCACCGCGCATGTGAGCGTCTTCGCCTCTTATGCCGAAGGAATAGAAGATTACCAAGAGCTTTTGCCCAAAATCAAAGAGACCAAGCACGTGGTGGAGATCGCTCCCTTTATCTACTATAAAGCCGCCATTGCTTCAAAAGAGGGAAGCGACGGAATCGTGGTCCGGGGAATCGATCCAGAAAAAGAGAAGCTGGTTACTGATATTGAAAGAAATGTGAAGCTGGGGAGTTTGAATCTGGAAAAAGAAGAGGATGAGTTTCCCGGAATTCTTTTGGGAGCAACTCTGGCTGATAGATTGGGGGTGAAACTTGGTGAGAATGTAGTTTTATTCAGTTTGAAAGAGGGCTCTCTCTCCACAGGCTGGAGCACCCCTAAAGCTTCAAAACTCAAAGTAACAGGAATATTCGAAACCGGCATGTATGAATACGATGCTTCCTTAGCCTACGTCTCTCTTTCAACGGCACAGAAGCTTTTTAATTTAGACCACAAAGTCACAGGGCTCCAAGTCAAACTGGATGATCTTTATAAAGCAGAAAAGGTGGCAAAAGAGTTGGAATCAAAATTAGGTTATCACTTTTATGCCCTGGACTGGATGCACATGCACAAAAATCTTTTTTCCTGGATGGCTTTGGAGAAATATGCTATGTTCATCGTCTTAAGCTTGATCGTGGCTGTAGCCGCCTTTAATATCATCAGCACTTTGATCATGGTGGTAATCGAAAAAAGAAAGGAGATCGGCATCTTAAAGTCGATGGGCGCCACCAATACCAGCATTATGAAAATCTTCATGTTTGAAGGTTTGGTAGTGGGAACAGTGGGGACTGTTTTAGGAAGCGGTTTAGGTTTTCTTTTATGCTGGATTCAAAAAACTTTTAACTTGATTTCTCTTCCCGCAGAGATATATTTTATCAGTTCTCTTCCGGTAGATATGCGTGTCTCAGATTTCACCATCGTCGCTTTGTCTGCCATTGTCCTCACTTTCTTAGCCACCATCTACCCGGCCAAAAGAGCCTCCCAGCTTACGCCGGTGGAGGCAATACGGTATGAATGATTAATGACGTATGACGAATGACGGACGGGTGGTGAGCTTGTCGAACCATAACATTGTAATTGTTAGTTGAATGCATATGCAACTGTTTATATCACCCTCCCCCTACCCCCTCCCATCGAGGAAGGGGGAAACAAAAATCCCTCACCCCTGGTGGGAGAGGGCAAAGGTGAGGGGGAGTCAAAAGATGTAGTTGCTCGATTCATCGAGCATAAGTCGGCCCAATGAATTGGGCAACTACAAGCGGCGGGAAATTGTAGTTGCTGGATTTGTCCAGACGGGCAAGTGTAAACTCGCGAAGCATCTTGACGACATCGAGCCTGTGGGGCCGCATAAATGCGACCGCTACATTCTAACAAATGAATCTACGTTTACTATCCAGATATAAATCCGCATTTACCTCATATTCTTTTGGGAAGACTTTCTTGAAATATCCCCCTTTATTTTATTCCATCGAAGCCACCAATATTTGTAATTATCGCTGTAAATATTGTCCCCAGAGTGTTCCGAATCAAGTAATAAAAAAGGGGCAGATGAGCACGGTTTTATTTGAGAGCATTCTAAAAAAGATCGCCCAGCTAAAACCGGTTTCACAAATTTATCTCACCGGCAACGGTGAACCACTTATGCATCCTGACCTGGAGGAGTTTACCTCTCTTTCTAACAAATATGGTTTTATTCCCAGTTTTTCTTCGAACGGGTCTTTGTTTTCCAAAGAGAGGATAAAAAGCCTCTTCGACTCAGGAAAATTCTTTTTGACTGTGGACTTTTCTCCAAGCAAGGAAATCTATGAGACCTATAGGTCAGGAGGCAGTTGGGATACCGTTTACGCAAATCTTAAAAATCTCCTTGTTTTAAAAAAGAAACTCGGTCGAGATTATCCCCAAATAGAAATTCGCGACATGTCCACCATTGCCCTAACCTCTCAAAGAGAAAGGGACAAGTTCCTCTCTGATTTGAAAGGCT
>JALHUP010000154.1 GCA_022866585.1 Candidatus Zixiibacteriota bacterium
ACCAAAAGGGGCGCATCACCTAAAAGCATCTTGGTGGGACTTCCACCGCCTTCCTTCTGATGAATCAGATACAGATAACGAAACACTCCATATAATACGAAGGGAATGGTCAGATCCATATATTTAGTTCCCAGCTTACCTTCCACCTCAGGCGATAAAGTGTAAAAGGCATACGCCACAACAGTGGAGGCGGTCACCACCGAGATCATCTGATCCAGAAAATAAGGGCTATATTCGGTTAAAATCTTTCTATGGTCACTGGCTTGGGCATCCAAAAGCAAAAGCTCGTGCCTTCTTTTTCCAAAACCCAAAAACAATGCTAAAAGGGTGGTGCAGACTACAAGCCAGGCAGAGATTACCACCCCAATCACCAGCGCTCCGGCTACCGCTCTGATGACAAAACCTAAGGCTATGCACATCACGTCGATGATCACCACGTGCTTCAGATACCGCGAATAAACTAAGTTCAGCACGAAATACGACAAAGCCATCAAGGCGAAGGGTCGACTCAAAAGTGTTGAAAAACCTAAGGAAACTAAAGCTAATAGAATGAAAAGAAAGATGGCCGTCGATATTTTTATCTCTCCTTTGGCAATGGGACGAAAAGCCTTCAGAGGGTGTTTTCTGTCACTTTCTATGTCGAGGATGTCGTTGACTATATAAACGCTGGAGGAGAGAAGACAGAAAAGACCAAAAGCGGCTAAGCTTTTCAAAAAGAGATTTAGGTTATAAAAATTTTGGGAGAAAATCAATCCCGCAAAAAGGAGAAGATTTTTGACCCACTGCTGGGGCCTTAAAGTGACGAAAACTTTTTTCATCTATATTAAGAGGTCTTGTAAATCAACCATTTAATCTAAGATTTATGCCAATCGGAAATTTAAAGAAAAAGATATGAAATCGCAAGGGAAAATCCAAAGTGGAGTTTCCTCATCTTTTTCGATCCCCGCCCCGCAGACGTAAAGTCTGCGGCTACCAACCTCCCCTCCTTCTATGAAGGCCAGTTGCCTTACAATAGCTTAACTCTCCCAAATACCATGTATTAAACTTTACATATTTCGAAATCAGCCAAAAAGTGCTTTCTATATGACAAATCCTATATATCTTTATCTGTTGCTTATTTGGACCTCTACTCTCCAAAATGTTGGGGAAAGTCCAGAAAATCCAAAAAATATTTTCAATCATTCCAAGTGAGTTTATTCTTTGTTGGCAGGAAAAGGATTAAGCCTGAAAAGAGACCACTCAAGTTTCTTCCTTTACGGCAACTACCTCTTCGCCATACATTACCGATTTGTTTCGGCCCAGGCTTTTGGCTTTTAACAGAGCCATATCAGCAGAATAGATAATACGGTCCACAGTGCGAGCGTCATGGGGATAGATCGCTCCACCCAGGCTGACGGTGATGTTATGTTCATGTTTTAGATTTTCATCTTTGAAGGAATAGTTCATGATGGCTTTACGCAACCTCTCCATAAACTTGAAGCACTCATCCTGATCCGACTCGGGCATGATCACGCAAAACTCTTCCCCTCCATATCGAGAGACGACGTCGATCGACCTGACGGTTAAAGAAAGAAGCTCTCCCAATTGTTTCAATACACAATCTCCGGCTTGATGCCCATAGGTATCATTGTAGACCTTGAAATCATCGATGTCGAAGATAACCAAAGCCAATTTTCGACTAAACCTCTTGGCTCGGAAAACCTCCTCGGTCAGACGCTTGTAGAAATAACGATAATTATAAAGTCCGGTCATGCTATCCGTATATGAAAGCTCCTCGATGGTCTTGTAATGTTTGATGTTCTTATAAGTGATCACCACCATGCTGATCAAAATTGCCAAAATTCCTAAGTCGATCTGCCGATACTTCGACCCGTCCGATTTCTCCCCTAACAAAACCAAACCAAATCGGTCCTGGGTGAAAGAAAGCTTTGCCCCGATTTGCAAACCCTGGCCTAACAATTTTTTTAAAACCTCCTCCTCTTCAGATAATTTGCGCATGTCATAAAGAGACCACAGCTCTTTTGTGTTTTTAATCCAGCCATAAAGTCCCTTCCCTTTTTCGATCTTGAGATCGGCAAGGTTACCCAGCTGGGCGCCAAAGGAGTATTTTGCCACTATGTCACCGGTCTTCTCTTCGGGCAACATAATTAATACCGACTTCGCTCCTAGGTGATCCTGCATCATCTTGGAAAAAAGTAAGAACAACCTTTCCTCTTCCAGGATGGAATAAAGATTATTTACCATTCCCAAAACCGCATGGAGATCGAAGATCTTTCTTTTTGAGTCTTTATTCAAAATCGATAAATCTGACCTGAATCGGCTCAAGTTCGTGGTAAGCTTTTTTTCCATATCCGTAAGCCTTACCCATAAATCCTCTTTCTGTAAATTTAAAGCTAACTGATTAAAAATTATATTTGCTATTCCCTGCTCCGCCGGGGCTAATTTTTTATCGCTTTTTAAAAGGACAAATCCCCACAAGTCTAGGTCGGTCCTCAAAGGGATAACCAGATTAAACCCATGTCCTTTTTGCAAAGTTTTGAAAGTCAAAGGGACTTTAACGCTTTCTACAAATCCAAGGTCACAAACCCCTTCTGTCGATTTTAAAACAGAGACGAATTCGCTATTTGATTTGAAAAACAATTTCCGGCGCTCAAAAAGAGGCACATCGCTTGCCGTTATCATTTGATAGATATTCCCCTTTTTGGCAAAAAGCAAGAACTTATCCGAATCTAAAAATTCCTTAAAGAAATGCACGATTTTTGGGGAGAGGCCCGCTCCTTTCTTAGGAAAAAGTGAAGCTTGGCATATCTGGGTGGCTAATTCCGTCAATTCCAAAAACCTCTTACTTTTTGTATCTTGCTCTTTGATCAAAAGATCGCACTTTTTCTCTTTCCTTCTGAAAATCCAAAAACCCCATCCCCACAACAAAAAAATGAGGACGAAGGCTGAAATAAGTTTAAGATATACCGATAGATCGATCAAAAAAAGGAGGGCGAAAAAAGCTGAAGAGACAAAAGTCCCCATAGATAATAAAAAAAGCTCCTTCTTGGTAAGATTAGAGTTGAGCATCTTTACATTACGTCTTTTGTCAATTTTGTTCTTTAGCCTATTATATTTTTATCGGCTTCTTCAAAGAAATACATAATACCCACTCCCGTGATCTCTCTACCCTATGGGGAGAGGGAAGGGTAAGGGTGAGGGGGAATCAAGTGGAATGCGACAAATTCTCGTGTGTTTGTATTGATCTTTCACTCTAGTTAGCGTATGCATTCATATGAATCTTATAATGTCGGGTAGCTTCGCAACCCGACCTACTTTTGGCTTACCCTAAATCCTCCAATTCATAAAGGACCAAGGATGAGAAGACTATCCCGGCGGTTTCGGCTCTCAATCTTCTTGTTCCCAGAGTGATGGGAATAGCCCCAAGAGCTTTAGCTTTGGAAAGCTCGTCCTTGCTGAACCCAGCTTCTGGACCCACCATAATCAGAACATGGCGCAAAGAATCTTTGGAGCTTCTTAACCTTTTTTTTAGCTCATCACATTCTCTCAAACTTTTTGCCCCTTTTTCCAGGCTGGCAATTAAGGAAAGATCGAAGGTTTTGATCTTAGGAAGGAAATCATCAAATTTAGTGGGGTGCTGAATATCCGGCAGGATTGATCTTAATGATTGCTTCATGCTGGCAATAGCCAATCTTTTCCACCTCCCCATTTTCCTTGCTGCCAAGAGAGTAGTTGAACTATTTTCGTCAGCAGTCTTGCCTACCTTGACCAAGCTTTTTTCCGTCAAGAGTGGTATGATAGAGGATACCCCGATCTCTGTAGCCTTTTCTATCAAGAAATCCATTCTCAATCCTTTGCAGATGGCTTGAGCCAGGGTTAAGCAAGCGATGGGTTCATTTTCCCTTCTGGTTTTCGATAAAATTTCTCCTTCCACATATTCATCACTCAAATCCTGAATCAAAACTTTATACTTTACCCCACATCCATCCACCACATCGATTATCTCTCCTTTTTGATACCTTAATACTGTGAGGATGTGCTTAGCCTCTTCCCCCACTATCTTCAAGCTGTCTTTCTTCACATTTTCAGGATTTACATAAAAGTGAGTAATCATTGTTCTTGGAGCGTTTGTTGTGTAGGGACAGGGTTTGTCTCTGTCCGAATGCGGACAGCCACAAGGGCTGTCCCTACATTAACCCTTCTCAACCGATGACACCAATTCCACGGGTTTTTCAACAGTCCCTGAAGGTTATGGCTACCTCTTTAAAACCTATTTTGTCACATTCCCAACGTCTCTCTCAATTTGTCAAAAAAGTTCTTGTCCCCTTTAGGTGGTTTCAGGTTCTCCTTGTCCGCCAGTTCTTTCAAAAGTTTCTTCTCCTCTGCGCTCAAATGAGTAGGCACCCAGACCACTACCCGGACTAACTCGTCACCCTTGCCATAGCCGTGAAGATGGGGGATTCCTTTATTCTTAAACCTGAATATTTTTCCGGATTGTGTTCCTGGGGGAATCTTTAAATTGGCATTTCCATCCAAAGTGGGAACTACAATCTCA
>JALHUP010000155.1 GCA_022866585.1 Candidatus Zixiibacteriota bacterium
CACCGATTCCTTATATTCCTCTCCGAGAAATCCATTTCTCGCTGCATAGGGCATATCCTCCTTTCTATCGTTTCCTAAATGGATATGCCCTTTCGCTTTATCTTGTCAATATAAATTTACACAAAAGAATTTACACAATATTCCCGTTGCTGTTCCTCACCAATCCTACGATTGTTGGAGCGGGGTACCCCTACCCCGCTCCTAAAGGTCGAGGATGAGACACCCTCATCCAACACAGAAACAGTGTGTGTGCGTTTACTCACCCCCTCTCTAACCCTTCGACTTGGCTCAGGGCAAGCTCTCCTCCTTTGAGGGAGAGAGAATATAGACCTTTTTGTTTGACAAAAAAACTCTTCTAAGCTATTTTGTGTAAAGAAACATTCGGGAAGATTTCGATGAAGAATGAAATTTTTCTAAAAAAGCTTAAACAAGCCATAGCTCGCTATGATTTGTTAGAGAAAGGCGATAAAGTCTTGGTGGCGGTCTCGGGCGGACCGGATTCTGTGGCTTTGCTTTATGCTTTGTTGGAGATAAGGGATGAGTTTAATTTAGATCTTTCTGTGGCTCATTTGAATCATAAATTAAGAGGCAGAGAATCGGATGAGGACCAAAAGTTTGTAAAAAATTTAGCTCAAAAACTTAACTTAAAATTCTTTTCAAAATCAATCGACGTCAAAAAAGAAGCTAAAAAGAAAAAATTATCGTTGGAGGAGGGCGCCAGATTGGTGCGTTACCGCTATTTGGAGGATTTAGCTGACAGGATCGAAGCAGACAAAATTGCCCTGGGTCATCAAGCCGATGATCAGGCGGAGACCTTTCTGATGAGACTTTTGAGAGGTGCTGGAGGATTGGGGCTTTCTGGAATTCCTCCAAAAAGGGGAAAGATCATCAGACCTTTGATTGAGATTAAAAGGGAGGAGATCGAGAAATTCTTGAAAGAAAAAGGAGAGTCCTATAGAACAGATTCATCCAATTTGTTGCCCAATTATTTTAGAAATAAAATCAGGCTTTTGCTTCTCCCTTTGATCAAGAAAAAATTTAACCCTAAGATTGTGGAGGTTTTGAATCGAACCTCCAGTATCATATCTTTTCAGCAACAATATGTTGAAAAAAATTCAGAAGAGATTCTGCGTCTTCTTTGTAAAACCAAAAAGATGGTTCGACTACGCTCACCACAAAAGGACAAAATAGTTCTTAATTTGAAGAGATTTATAAATTATGATATATCGTTAAAAAGAGAGATGATCAGGCTTTGTGTCAAAAAGCTCAACGAGGATAGGTTCGCTTCGCCCACTACAGGTTCGACAGACCTTTCCTTTGACTCCGTCGAACGAACCCTGGATTTGATCCAGAGAAAAAAGAGTGGGAGGAAAGTTAAGTTAACCGGAAATATGTGGGCAGAAGTTACCGGTGAAACTTTAGCAATTTATATAGAAAAGAAAAAAAAACAAGCTTATCCGATTTCTCTTCCCGGAGAGAACTATTTGAGAAATTTAGGAATGAGAATAAAATCGGAGGTCGTTCCTCGTTTTTCGTTGCCAGAGAAGATAAAATCAAAGGGTGAGGAAGTTGCCTTTTTGGACTGGGAAAAGCTGAAAGAACCATTCAGCCTGCGTAGCAGAAGACCAAAAGATAAATTCAAGCCTTTAGGGATGGAGGGAACAAAAAGCATTGCCGATTTCTTAATAGATATGAAAGTTCCTCGCTACGAAAGAGACGAAGTGATGCTTTTAACCACAAGAGGAAAAATCGCCTGGATCGTGGGGTATAGAATTAGTGATGAGTTCAAAGTGACCGATAAAACTAAAAAGGTTTTAAAGATGGAAGTGACCCGAAAACAAGAATAAGTTTATATACCCCTCACCCTAACCCTCTCCCGCAAGGGGAGAGGGGACTGCGTAAATTCCCCCTCCCTTGATGGGAGGGGCGCGAAGGGGATGGTGATACGGGAGGGGCGAAGGGGAGGGTGATACGGAAGCTGCAAAACTTTTTGCATTTGACGAAACAGAATTTGAAAACATTAATTTCCAGAAGCAAGCTGAAGAAAAGAGTGAAAGAGTTGGCACTGGAAATTTCAAGAGATTATAAAAACCGAAACCCGATCCTGGTGGCAATACTTAAAGGAAGCTTCGTCTTCTTAGCAGATTTAATCAGGGAGATGAAAATACCCCACGAGATCGATTTCATCTCCGTGGCGAGCTACGGCTCAGGAAAAAAGGCTTCCGGCGTGGTGAGACTGCTTAAAGATTTAAGCACCAATATCGAAGGGAAAGACGTAATTATAATTGAAGATATAATAGATTCGGGATTAACCCTTAACTATATAAGAAATAATCTTTTGACCAGAAATCCCAAAAGCTTGGAGGTAGTTGCCTTACTGGATAAGAAAAAAAGAAAGAAGGTGAAAATACCTTTAAAATATGTAGGCTTTTTCATACCGGATAGCTTTGTGGTGGGGTATGGTTTGGATTATGATGAGAAATACCGAAATCTGCCTTATATTGCTGAGCTTGAGGAGTAATTAAGGTTAAAGGTCAAAGGTGAAAGGTCTAAGGTAATTAGCTCGGATTATTCTAACGGTTCGACTTTTCGCTCACCGCCCAGATCAGGGTCGAGGGGCGAAGTCGAAGGGAAGGAAGTCAGGTGAAGAGGATATGAAGATTTTAGATGAGCTTTTTAAAAGAGAGTCCAAAAACCAAAAAGGAGGCAAGAACCGACCCAATCAACCCCCGGATAAAAGAAGACCTCCGGAAGGGAAAAAGGATGAATTTAAATGGAAGAGAGTCAGCCGGACTTTATTCTTCTGGGTCATCCTTCTTTTTTTCTCCATCTTTTTGTTTCAGTATTACTCCCGTGGAAAAGGGGACGTGGTTTCGATAAATTACACGGAGTTCATGCAGCAATTAGAGGATTCGAATATCAAAAAGGTGACCATGATGGAGAAGGACATCCAGGGAGAATTTATAAAGAAGTTCACAAAGACCGAAGAAAAGAAGACTGACCAATATAGCAAGTTCAAGCTTCATATTCCCTTTGATGATCCTTCCCTTCTGGAAAAACTGGAAGCAAAAAACGTGGAGATTGAGGCAAAATCTCCAAGCACCAATTGGTCTAGCATACTCCTTGCCTCTCTTCCGTGGATACTCTTAGGTCTTTTCTGGCTTTTCATGCTCAGGCAGATGCAGGGAGGACCAAAAGGACTTTTCTCCTTTGGCAAAAGCAAAGCCAAACTCCTCTCCGGTGATCGACCTAAGGTGACCTTCAGCGATGTGGCTGGAGCAGATGAGGCAAAACAGGAATTACAGGAGATCATAGAATTTCTGAAAGATCCGGCTAAATTCCAAAAATTGGGTGGCAAAATTCC
The DNA here is from genome assembly GCA_022866585.1 of Candidatus Zixiibacteriota bacterium. Classification (GTDB taxonomy): domain Bacteria; phylum Zixibacteria; class MSB-5A5; order MSB-5A5; family SM1-73; genus SM1-73. The sequence continues at coordinate 3,365 of JALHUP010000155.1, forward strand.
TAAAGGGGCTTTACTTTTGGGAGCACCCGGGACCGGAAAGACCCTCTTAGCCAGAGCTGTAGCGGGAGAGGCGGGAGTTCCCTTCTTCAGCATGAGCGGTTCCGATTTCGTGGAGATGTTTGTGGGAGTGGGCGCTTCCCGAGTGAGAGACCTTTTCGACCAGGGGAAAAAAAGTGCGCCCTGTATAATCTTTATAGATGAGATAGATGCAGTGGGAAGACATAGAGGAGCCGGATTGGGTGGTGGACACGACGAAAGGGAACAGACCTTAAATCAACTTTTAGTGGAGATGGATGGATTTGAGTCTAATGATGGAGTGATCCTTTTAGCGGCCACCAATCGTCCAGATGTTTTGGATCCCGCCCTTTTAAGGCCAGGAAGATTTGACAGACAGATTGTGGTGGATATCCCGGATGTGAAGGGAAGAGAAGGGATACTCAAAGTGCACACCCGTAAGATTCCCTTGACAGAAGATGTTAATTTATCCGTTCTTGCTCGAGGCACCCCCGGTTTATCCGGGGCAGATTTAGCCAACATGGTAAACGAAGCCGCACTTTTGGGTGCCAGACGAAATCACATCAAGGTAACCATGCAAGATTTCGAGGATGCCAAAGACAAGGTGATGATGGGGACTGAAAGAAGAAGTCTGGTGATAAGCGAGGAGGAAAAGAAAGCCACTGCCTATCATGAATCCGGACATGCCCTGGTAGGCAAACTCGTTCCCGGGTCAGACCCGGTCCACAAAATGACCATAATTCCAAGAGGAATGGCTTTGGGAGTCACCCATTATCTCCCCATAGATGAAAAGCATACCTACTCCAAAAAATATTTGGAGACCAAACTTCTGCATATTTTGGGGGGACGAGTGGCGGAGAAGCTGGTTTTCAATGAATTGACCACCGGAGCGGGAAACGATATTGAAAGAGCCACCGAGCTTGCCCGAAAGATGGTATGTGAATGGGGGATGAGCGAAAGATTGGGACCTTTGACCTTTGGCAAAAAAGAGGGGCAGATCTTCTTGGGTCGGGAGATTGCCACCCATAGAGATTACAGTGAAGACACCGCTCAGGAGATCGATAAAGAAGTGCGAAGGATCGTGGAGGAGGCGGAGGAAGAAACCACCAAACTTTTGAGCGCTAACCTGGATAAGCTTCATCTTTTGGCAAACGCACTTTTGGAAAAAGAGATTTTGGATGGCGAGGAGATAGACAAAATCCTGAGGGGTGAAAAGCTGGAGCCCTTGAGACTGGAATCAGAGAGGGAGAAGCCAATAAAATCCGTTCACGGTGAATCTGTTTCCGCCAAAGGCGGATCCGCCTCTGGCAGACAGGATGAATCCGTTGTTTCAGATGGACAAGAAAAAAATTGAAAAAGCAGTGAAGATGATCCTGGAGGCGGTGGGCGAGGATCCTCAAAGGGAAGGGCTTAAAGAGACTCCCCAAAGGGTGGCGGATTTCTATGCGGAAATCTTTGCCGGGCTTTCCGAAAATCCCAGATCACAGCTTAAGCTTTATTCCACCCGGACGGGTGGGCGTATGGGCGCGCCCAATCAGGATGAGATGATCATCGCCAAAGATATTTTTTTTCATTCCTTATGTGAGCACCATCTTTTGCCATTTTTCGGGAAGGCACACATCGCTTACATTCCCTCCAATAACAAGATCACTGGATTCTCTAAATTGGTGCGGGTAGTGGAGGTTTTAGCCCGAAGACCACAACTCCAGGAGTGCTTGACCATTCAGATCGCTGATACATTGATGGAGGTTTTGAAGCCCAAGGGGGTGTTGGTGGTTATCGAGGCGGAACAGATGTGCCTTACCATGCGGGGCTTAAAAAAACCGGGGTCGGTGACCATCACCTCCGCCATCCGGGGAACTTTGAGAAAACCTGCCCTCAGAAAAGAAGCCTTCGCCTTGATAAAGGGCAGGTAACTCTTTAATCTTTAGATCATTTAGTTAGAATTATCCTACATTTTGAAAGATGGTAAACACTGTTTCAAATTTGAGGGGTAGAATGGCAGGCGATTTAGACTTTCTGGTCAGGTTCCCAAAAGAACACAATGGAATGTATATTGTATATGAACTTTATACTTTTGATAATCTCTTTCGATTGCTTTTACAAAGTAATTTTGACCATGAAGAAGCCCTCGCCTTTGTCCTCTTCAATTGCTCCTTAAGTGCTCTTGTCTTCCAAGAAAGAATTCACAATAAAAAATATAGAAAACTTTCTGCCAAGGATGCCTTACCAGTTGATTTAGCTGCATCTAAAGCGCGACTGATTTATGATTTGATGAGTATTTGTGAAGAAGAAAAGAGTTAAATCATGGCACGAACGATTTTAAAGAACACAAAAGAAACTAAGTTCAAATTTTCCAAAAAGCTTCTTGATCTTTCATCTCGCACGCATCTTATGGGGGTCTTGAATGTGACGCCGGATTCGTTTTCGGATGGGGGGAAATTTTTAAAAGTTGAGGATGCGGTCAGATGCGGAATAAAAATGGCAGAAGAAGGGGCGGATATAATTGACGTGGGGGGGGAATCGACTCACCCCGGATCGGATCCAGCTACAATTGAGGAGGAGCTATCCAGAGTAATTCCGGTGATAGAAGCTTTATCTAAAGAGATAAATATTCCCATTTCCATTGATACTTATAAATCAGGGGTAGCCAAGAAGGCTTTGGATGCCGGGGCTGAGATGATAAACGACATAAGCGCTTTGAGATTCGATCCCCAAATGAAAGAGGTTGCCGCCGAATATCAAGTCCCCATAGTCTTGATGCACATCAAAGGAACTCCAAAAAATATGCAAGAAAATCCATATTATGAAGATGTGGTAAAGGAGATAATAGAGTATTTGAAAGAAAGTATCCAGTTAGCAAAAGATGTTGGAATCCAAGAGGAGAAAATCATAATTGACCCGGGAATCGGATTTGGAAAAAGACTGGAAGATAATTTAAATATATTGAAAAATTTGAAAAAATTTTCTATATTAAATTGCCCAGTTTTGGTTGGTCCATCACGCAAATCTTTCATCGGCAAAATATTGGATTTGCCGGTGAAGGAAAGATTAGAGGGAAGCTTGGCCGCCTTGGCGGTCAGCATAATGAATGGTGCGAACATAGTCAGAGTGCATGATGTGAAGGAAAGCAAAAGGGTGGCGGATTCAGTGGATGCGGTGCTCAAGGCTGATTAAAAGTTTATTTTTCAACCCTTTATCTAACAATGACTATATTTCATATCGGCTTTTTGAAATTTGGATGGCTGGATTTAATCGACGTAGTCATCGTAGCGTTCTTGTTCTATCGCCTCCTTTTGTTAATGAAGGGAACCCGGTCGGTGCAGATCGTGGTCGGTCTTTTCTTGCTCTTTTTTATCTCCTTTTTAGCTTTCTGGTTTCAACTGGAGGGACTCAAGTGGCTGATCACCAACATTGCCACGGTGGGGATTTTAGTTCTGGTTATCGTATTCCAGCCGGAGCTACGTAGCGCTTTAGCTCAGATAGGACACAACAAGCTTTTTCGCCTGTTTTTCAGATACGAGAAGGAGAAAACCATAGATGAGCTGGTCAAGACCGCTATACGACTTTCTCAACTCCGTTATGGTGGGCTTATGGTTATCGGGAGAGAGATTGGGCTCAAGAATTTTATAGAGACCGGAAAACCTATCAACGCTGAGATCTCGTCTGATCTTTTAGTCACTATATTCACTCCTTACACTCCCCTCCACGATGGAGCGGCTATAATTCAGGGAGACTTTGTGGTAGCGGTTGCCTGCACCCTTCCTTTAACCCAGAATCCGTTATATAGCCAATTGTTTGGGATGAGACATAAAGCGGCTATCGGGGTAACAGAAGAATCCGATGCTATAGTCATAGTGGTCTCCGAAGAGACCGGAGAAATTTCGATTGCTTTCAAGGGGGTGCTACACAAAAACATCGATAAAACAAACTTGAAGGAAACTTTGACTAAAATGGCGAAGTCGGGCTGAAAGAACCGTCCACAGTCCGCCGTCCACCGCAAGAGGGAATTTTGACTAAAATTTCGACGTCAGCCTGGAAAGAGACCTAACCCTTTATAACATGAATACGTTTGTTGATTATGTAGAGATCGGTGTGAAAGCTGGAAACGGAGGAAGGGGATGTGTAAGCTTCCGAAGGGAAAAGTATGTCCCCAAGGGAGGACCAGATGGAGGAGACGGAGGGAATGGAGGAAATGTGATAATCAAAGTTGATCCTCACATGACCACCCTGTTGGATTTTCGTTATGTTAAGCACTACAAAGCTGGAAACGGGGAGGAAGGGAAAGGGGCTTTGAAACATGGAAAAAGGGGAGAGGACGTCTGGATCAAAGTTCCTCCGGGAACCGTAGTGAAAGATCTCGAGACCCAAAAGATATTAGCTGATCTTGTCGCAGAAGATCAGATTTATGTGGTGGCAAAAGGAGGAAAAGGGGGAAAGGGGAATGCCCGTTTTAAATCCCCCACCCATCAGGCTCCCAGAAGATCCGAGCCCGGAACTAAAGGTGAAGTAAAAAGACTTGCCCTGGAGTTGAAGCTTTTGGCGGATGTGGGGATAGTGGGGCATCCCAATGTAGGGAAATCGACTCTTTTGTCCAAATTATCTTCGGCTAAACCTAAAATAGCGGACTATCCTTTCACCACCCTTTCTCCCAATTTAGGAATGGTTAAATTAAATGAGAGCAAAAGTTTCATATTGGCTGATATTCCGGGATTGATTGAAGGAGCGCATGAAGGAAAGGGTCTGGGGCTTCAATTTCTGAAACACATTCAAAGGACCAAGCTTCTGCTTTACCTTCTGGATGCTAGCTCACCCGATTTGAAAGACGACTTTCGTGCACTACGAAACGAAATTAAACTTTTTGATTACAAACTTTATGAACGTCCTGGAGTGGTGGCTATAAATAAAATTGATTTATTGCCCGAGGGGAAAATAAAGAAGTTTAATAACGATCAAAACCATGTCTGTTATATTTCTGCTTTGACTGGGCAAGGGTTAAAGGATCTTCTGAAGATCATAAGGTCCGAACTGGAAAAACAGGAAAAAGAATAAGAAAAGATGGATTTGACCCCTTCTGAGCTTAAAAACTGGTTAGCCCTTTCCACTGTGCCAAATGTGGGACCGATTCGTTTCATCTCTTTGGTGAAGCATTTTGGCTCACCTGAAGCTGTCTTATCAGCTTCTGAGAAAGAGTTGACTGAATTGCCTGATATAGGAGTGGCCATTGCTTCTAACATTAAAAAGAAAGTCCTATGGGATGTGGCAGAAAAACAAGTCCAGCTGATGCAAAAAGCCCAAATCGAGCTTTTGACTTTCAAAGACGAAGATTATCCGGAAAACTTAAAATCGATTTATGACCCTCCACCCTTTTTATTTATCCGAGGGGACATTAAAAAGGAGGACAAAAATGCTATCGCCATAGTGGGATGCCGAATGGCTTCCCCCTATGGAAAACAGATTACTGAAAAGATTGGAAGGGAGCTGGCGAAAAGAGGAATCACCATAGTTAGTGGACTGGCTCGGGGAATAGACTCGATTTCGCATCTCTCGGCTTTGAAAGAGAACGGAAGGACCATCGCCGTTTTTGGCTCGGGGTTAGACGTAATCTATCCCCCTGAAAACAAAAAATTGGTGGAAAGAATAGTGCAG
>JALHUP010000025.1 GCA_022866585.1 Candidatus Zixiibacteriota bacterium
ATACCGTGGTATGATAACTCTTCCGAGAGGGCTGGTCGATATGAGATCATAGTGTAAAAATTTGGCAGGTAAACTGCCATAAGGGCAGAAAAGCTAAACAAAATCAATCTTGAAAATTTGAGAACTTAAGAGTTCTTTAGCCATAAGAGCATGATCGGTTTAAGTTGAACTAATTTCAACAGTTAGCAGAAAATATGTGGATAACCTACGTAAGTTTTAATCAGAATTTTTACGTAATTTGTTGTTAATCAATTGATTAATCAAATTTCCACATATTAGCCACATTTATCAACATTTCCAGGAAAAAGATTCAAAATTCAAGATTCAAAATTAACCCCTAGCACCGAATCTTGAAATTTAAAGAATTAGAAAGGTTCAATACGAAGTCTCTTTTCACTCACCTGGCGGTTGGGGGGTATCCCTCATATTGCATTTTCCATGGAGGATCGCCCCTTCTTCGACCACCAAGTTTTTAGTCGTAATATCTCCTTCAACTACTGCCTTAGACTGCAATTCGATCTTCTCTAAAGCAAAAACGTTTCCGATCACGTTCCCACCAATCACGGCAACTTTGGTATTTAAATCCGCTTCGACTATCCCCCCATTTCCTATAGTCAAAGATTCAGTGGAGGATATTTTCCCCTTGACCGTGCCGTCGATTCGGATTTCTCCTTCCACTTCGAGAGTCCCTTCTATCACTGAACCCTTACCTATAATGGTATTCAAACCTGATTCTCCTTTGTTTTTTTTATTCTTCATAATGAAACTTCAAGTCACATGTCGATTTGTTACGTTTCCACGACCCTTGAAGGTCGCATTATTAAACTGTCTATCGTTTGTCGTTGACGAAGCTCGTGACGAAATTCGTTAGTAGAATCTCGATGCTCGATAAAACCAGAGTTCCAAGTCTGTTCTTAAAGTTAGGACAGGGACCCCGCTAAATTGGGATTTCGCGAAGCTCAACAAGCCCTATCCCTGCCTCAAGAGCAGTGCTTCCGAGGGTTCTGAGGCATCTGAGGTATCTGAGATTTATTCTTAAAAATTTTTAGCCTCAGATATACCTGCATGAGTGATTCGGTTATGCTCACCATCAGTCTCAAGAGATTGCTTCGTCGCCCCGCCGTTGGCGGGCCCCCTCGCAATAACGGTTAATTTCAATATGGTGTCAGAACGGGGTTCTGACACCTCCTTAGATGAATTTGTTCTCTCATAAACCGGCGACCTATCTCCATCACCATCAAAGTTGTGGTGATTTTGCTATCTTTACCATTAATCCCCCTTTAGAAAAGGGGGGATTTCAATTTTTTATAGCTCACTTCGGATTTAAAAAATCTGTTGGGTCGATAGGGATGCCATTCCCGCCTGCGGCGGGATTTTCAACCTTCCTGATTTCATAATGAAGATGTGGAGCTGAGCTTCTGCCGGAGTTTCCAGAAAGTGCGATCACCTCTCCTTTCCTCACAAAATTTCCCGAATTCACCAATATTTTAGAATTATGCCCATAATAGGTAACATAGCCATTCTTATGATCCACCATAACCAAATTCCCATAGACATCATCCCAACCTACAAAACTAACAGTTCCATCAGCGGTAACCTTAACTTTTGTGCTCTCCTTTGCCGCAAAATCAATTCCAGTATGTTCGCCTCCGAAAGCAGATTCGTTCAGAGAAAATCCCTTTGTGATCCACCCATCTATGGGTTGTCCTTTGGGAATGCGTCTTAAGGAGTCAGCCTCGATTTGAGCTTCTTGTCGTATAGGAAAGTGGGGTCTTTCAGATTCATTCTGAACGGACAGTTTGGATCCAGTCTCAGTATTCTCTAAAGATGAAAGAATTCTTCCTTTATTCAATGTACTTGTATCTTCGCGAAGAAGGGCTAAATTGGTTGCTCTCTTTTGGGGATTTGGCGAAAACGGATATTCAATTCCTGCTAGTTCCGCCACTCTCCGGGTAAGGCTTCTGTATTCCTCAAGCTCTTTTTCCAGTTCCACCACTTTGGCATTATATTTTTTAAGCCTTTCATTTTCCCGGCGCAATGATTTGTCCGAAATACCTCCGTAAATAGCCTTGCCATAAAGAACAGATAAAATGATGAGGACAATGATCAAGATACTCAAGAGGCCCAAAATCATCCAAGTTTTCCAGAAGGATAATCTGAAACTTATGTTTCTCAAGCTACCTTCGGGAATTATCAGGAAGTTGATATATCTTTTTCTGGATTTGAACATTTCCTTTCTCGTATTCCCCCTCACCTTATCCCTCTGCCCACAGGGATAATCTAAAAAGATTGCTTCGTCGTCCCGCCGTTGGCGGGACTCCTCGCAATGACATTTCATTTAATACTTTTGTATTAATTAAAGGGTTATATGCAAGAGTTCCAATATCCTGGACAAATCCTCCTCTGAATAAAACTCTAT
>JALHUP010000156.1 GCA_022866585.1 Candidatus Zixiibacteriota bacterium
CCACCAGATTTTTCCAAAGCCTTCTTACAATCCATCATCCCTGCACCCGTCTTCTCTCTAAGCTTTTTAACCATGTCAGCACTTACAGACATTTATCTAAACCTCCAGACTATTACTTTTCCTGAATTTATTAACCATTCATATTCTTATCTAGATTCGAGGTCAAACGTCGGCGTTCCGAGCGTATCTGAAGTTCCCCGAAAGGAAGTGTGGGCGTAAGCGTTAGCCGAAGCCCGATGCTCTCTGTTAGAGGAAATTTTCATAACAAATCTTTTAACTTCTCTCTCCTTATACCTGCTTGCTTTAAAATTTCGAACAATGTTCCCTTGGGTAAATCTCTTTTATGAAGCGGAACAACAACTCTTCTCTTTGTCTCCGGGTGGTAATAAATATGGTGACTCCCTTTACTCCTATCCAATACGAATCCATTCTTTTCAAGCACCTGGACAATTTTCTGGGGAGTAAAAGAAGGGAGTTTACGCATGGGTCTCTACACTAAGAGTGTACTCTAGGGTTCCTTCCTCGGTTGGAATCTCTTCACCATGCTTTTTCAAACTCTCCATGTATAACTCAATAGCTTCTCTTGCCATTTCGATGGCTTTCTCTATAGTATCCCCGTATGTAACACAGCCGGGAAGAGAAGGAACGACCACCGTGTACCCACCTTCCGGTTCCTTTCTCAGTAGAATTCGATAGCTTAACGCTTTCATATAATAACCACATCGCCTTTCATAGACCTTGCCATGCCTCATCCTCCTCTGTCCTCAGCCAGTCTTTTTTTAAAGAGGATTCACTCGCGATGGCAGTATTCAACCTTTCTTTAATTATTTTTGCCTTCAGAAAGTGAACGAAGTCCAACACCTCATCAAGGAGATTTTCTGGGACCTGTTCAATCTCGCTTTTCAATAATTCTTTTTTACCCATGTCACACCTTACTTTTTATTTAAGATACCACTTTGCACGAATTTAAGCAAATTCAAATAACGTAAAGTAATCGCATTGCTATAATTATGCCTCCAAACTGGCCGCATATCCGCAGTTTTGTAGCTCAATCCTCCGGAAGGTCTGAATTTAGATCCATAGGCGTGGTTGGTAATTTTTTTATCAAGCACCTGCGAGATGCATGACTTACAAAACTGAATTTATAAAAACTTCATTTTCTTATCTGCGTCCGTGGTCAAACGGCTGGGTTTCGAATAGTTAAAATTTTTATCTTAAGCCCCTACCTTCGCTTGGGTCTCTTTTGTTTCCTCACTCAGTTTTTGCTCCTCCAAAGCGGCCTCGGCTATTTGGTGGGTGATCACCTTGATGGATTTGATGGCGTCGTCATTGGCCGCAATGGGAAAGTTTATAGGGTCTGGATCGGAGTTGGTGTCGATTACGGCAATGACGGGAATGCCTAATTTGTTAGCCTCAGCCACGGCAATTCTTTCCTTCTTGGTATCTACCACAAATAAAAGTCCCGGCAGGCGGCTCATCTCTTTTATCCCCCCCAAAATCTTTTCCAATTTCGCCATTTCCTTCTCTAATTTCAATACTTCTTTTTTGGTGAGCTTGTCGAAAGTTCCGTCTTCTTTCATCCTCTCCAGATCCTTTAAGCGTTTTACGTTCGTCCTTATGGTTTGGAAGTTGGTCAACATTCCTCCCAGCCACCTTTCGGTAACATAGAAGGCTTTACATCTTAAGGCTTCCTCTCGGACCACCGCTTGAGCTTGTTTTTTGGTCCCCACGAAAAGAAGGCTTTGATGTGCTTCAACTACTTCCCTTACCCTCTGGCAGGCTATCTCTATACATTGGAGAGTCTTTTGTAGATCGATTATATATATCCCACTTCGAGCGGTGAAGATGAATTTTTTCATCTTGGGGTTCCATCTCTTGGTCTGATGACCGAAATGAACTCCGGCTTCCAGTAAGTCTTTAATGGTAACTGTCATCTGCGGTTCCTTGTTTTTGGGTTAAATCCTCCACCTGTATCAGCTCTCAGCAGAACCGTCCCCACATGGGGGAGGACCCTCTGCCAGATCAACAGGCGTGTGTATTTTGGTTTAATCTATAAAACAATTTATCTCTTTGAATATTGGAATCTTTTTCGGGCTTTTATCTGTCCATATTTCTTTCTTTCTACCATGCGCGGATCTCTGGTCAGAAGTCCTTCCTTCTTTAGAGTTTTTCTAAACTCCTCATTCATCTTCAGAAGAGCCTTGGCGATGCCTAATCTAATGGCACCCGCCTGCCCAGAAAGCCCGCCCCCTCTGGCGGTGCAGATCACATCCAGTTTGCCCAGCATCTCGGTCAACTCCAAAGGCTTTTGCGCCAAGGTCATCAAACTTTCCTTGGTTAGATATTCCCGGATGGGGCGTCCATTAACTATCATCTTTCCTGCGCCAAGAAAAAGACGCACGTTCGCCACTGCGGTCTTCCTTCTTCCGGTGGCTTGATAAGCAACACTTGCCAACTTTACCTCCTCATATTAAAAACAAAGCCCAAACTATGAAAGAATCTTTTTTATCTCAAATCTTTAAAGCCTCCGGCTTTTGAGCCTGATGCGGATGTTTATCACCCTTATACACAAAAAGCTTGGAGAGCATCTTTCTTCCCAGTCGATTATGGGGAAGCATTCCCTTAACTGCATGGATGAAAAGCTCCTCCGGTTTCTCCTTTAAATATTTAGAGAAAGTCACCGATTTAAGTCCACCCGGGTAGCCAGTATATCGGTAATAGGTTTTGATGTTTTGCTTTTTTCCTGAAAGGATGACCCTATCCGCATTGATTACTATAACATAATCTCCCACATCTAAGTGGGGAGTGAAAAGTGGTTTGTTTTTTCCCAAAAGAATGGTTGCTACTTTGGTAGCTAATCGTCCTAAGATTTTGTTTTTAGCATCGACCACAAACCATCTTTTCTTCACTTCAGACATTTTCGGTGTATAAGTTTTCATCTTGACTCCTTTTGCAAAAGTTTTAATATAATCTCCAATTCTCATTTGTCAAGCCAAAAAATGCACCAATTTACCATAATAGACAAAAAAGCTTCAAAATAAAAAAACCGTCCACCGGTAATTTTTTGACAAAAAGA
>JALHUP010000026.1 GCA_022866585.1 Candidatus Zixiibacteriota bacterium
GATTTTCTGCTGATGGTCAGGAAAATGTAGTCTTTGAAAAAAACTCGGTCTAAGTATCCTTCCTTGAAGCTTATCAAAAAGCCGGGGAATGTCAAAATCTCTTTTGATCCCAATTTTTTCTTTATGAAATGGGGCTTGACCGAATTTACCGTTCCCGAAAACTCAATCCTTTTTCCGACGACACTTTGAAGCCAATCCTCAAATTCCTCCAAATCCCTTTGAAAATTCCCAAATTCTTCTTTATCTAACAAAATCTCCGGCTGATACGAGATTTTTTCCTCAAAATAATTCTTACAGGAGAAACAATTTCTCCCCACATGCTGGTATTTTTTGGGACAGCTGTGCCCCTTATTCAGCAACCTACATTTCCATAAAAAGTAAATACATCCTTCAGGATAACATTTCTTTTCCTTCAAAACATGATAGACCGAGACGTTTTTTTCGAACTTGAAATGGGCTTTATGCCCGCACTGAAAAACATCCTGCCTTTTATATTGATTGATCAAAACCTTTTGCATAACATCCGCCTTGATATGAACTAATCTAATGTTAATTTATTTTATCTTGGTTGTCAACTAAATTTGATAAAAGCTCACAAAAAGTCAAAGTGAGAAAGGCATGGGAGTGTCAAGCTTTAGCTTGACCAAGAATTTGTTGAATGTCTAAAATCTTTTGGTTCACCTGAAGGCGAACACTCCAAATTCTCTTTGGTCTTTAACTTACCCCCATGAAAATGATTATTGACAAACAGTTGATAAAATTTATTTTAGTAAACTTTGAAGCCTTTGACGTAAATACATTATTTAAGGCTATTCTGATGATGAAATTTTATTTGGTTATATTTTTATTCTTGGCTCTGACATTGGTGGCTTCCTCTGGGGCAAATTCCCAGGTCGACTCTGTTTATGGTGAGCAAAGTCGAACCATGGAAACCAAAATCCAGCTGGAGGCACGGGTGGATCGACCCGACCTGCCTCTTAATGAAAAATTAACCCTCATCGTTGAAGCCAGCTGGGATGGGGAACAAGGCAGATTCAAGATAACGCCAATTACGCCGCCGGAATGTGAGAATCTTGAAATACTGGGAAGCTCTTCGGTGAATGAAGCCAGAATGGCAGAGGGAAAAACAAAGTCGACTAAAACCTTCGAATTCATTTTAAAGCCCACTCAAACCGGAAACGGAAGGATCGGATCGGTCTTGTTCAGCTATGTGGACAATGTAACCGGTGATAGCTCCTCTCTTTCCACCCAACCCATAAGCGTAAAAATAAATCCAGCCATCGAGAAAAAAACTCCAGATTATAAAATTTTCTTGATCATCGCCATAGTTTTGATTCTCATCTATGTGCTTTATTCTGCCAAGAGAAAAACCAAAGGAATAAAAATTTCTGATCAGACAAAAGAAGAGGAAAAGATCCCAGAAAAAACTTTAGAAGAAAAAACCTTGGAGAACTTGTCTCTTTTGTCTCCACTCATTTCGGAGGGAAAAACAGACGAATTTTCCTCTAAAGTTTATAAGTTGATCACAAATTATTTAGAAGAGAAATACCATATTTTCGTCACCGGAAAGACGACCCAGGATATTATGGAGTCTTTGTCAACTTTGAATTTGGGAGAAGATCAAATAGCTTTGGTGAAAGATATTTTGTCCACCTGCGATCTTGCCAAATTTGCCAAGGAGATGGTGGAGAAAGAGAAGTGTGAAGAGACCTTTAGCAAAGTTAAAAAATTCTTGGAACAAAAAATGAAGCGAGAAGTACAATAATTTATATGTGAAAGAGCTTTGCACAAAGCTTTGCGTTTTTCCATAAATCCCCGTAGGCAAGCCTTTACGGCTTGTAACCTTAGCCAAGTCATGAAGGCTTGGCTACGCGAGGAGGATTCTTCTATCTATATAAATGACTTTTTGGAGGAGATATGCAACAAGAAACGATCCGAACTGCACAGGATATTAAAGCCATTCAGGAGAGGGTGGAGAAAGAAAGCCTTTTTGTTCAGGAGCTTTTATCTGAGATAGGAAAGGTGATTGTTGGCCAGAAGTATCTGGTGGAGAGGTTGTTATTGGCACTTTTGGCTAACGGGCATATTCTAATTGAAGGCGTTCCCGGACTGGCTAAGTCCTTGTCGGTTAAAACCCTTTCTGATGCCATCCAGACTAAATTTCAAAGAATTCAGTTTACTCCGGATCTTCTGCCAGCGGATCTGATTGGAACCATGATTTATAATCCCCAGGAGGGTAGCTTTTCCACCAAAAAGGGTCCGATCTTTGCCAATCTGATTTTAGCCGATGAGATAAACCGGGCGCCGGCAAAGGTGCAGAGTGCGCTTTTAGAGGCGATGCAAGAAAGACAAGTGACCATCGGAGACAATACCTTCAAATTGGGGGAGCCTTTTTTGGTTCTGGCAACTCAAAACCCTATTGAACAAGAGGGAACCTATCCTCTTCCGGAAGCCCAGGTGGACAGGTTCATGCTTAAACTCTCCCTCACCTATCCTAATAAAAAGGAGGAGTGGGAAATTATAGATAAGAATGCCGAAGTAGGTTTCCCGCCGGTTAGAAAGGTGATAAACCCCGATGCTATCTTAAGAGCCAGAGAGGTGGTCAACCAGATTTATGTGGACGAGAAGATCAAGGAGTATATTTTAAATATCGTCTTTGCCACTCGTAACCCCGAGGCATATAATCTGAATCTAAAGGATTTAATTGCCTATGGAGCGTCCCCGCGCGCTTCCATTTATTTAAATTTAGTTGCCAAAGCTCATGCTTTCTTGAGGGGAAGGGGATATGTAACCCCGGAGGATGTCAAAGCCATCGGCATGGATGTCCTAAGACATCGGGTTATCGTTACCTATGAGGCAGAAGCAGAGGAGACCACCTCCGAGGACATCGTCAAGAAAGTATTTGATGAGATAGAGGTTCCGTAAGTTAGAAGGTTAGAAAAAGATGTAGCGGAAACCTTTAGGTTTCCATAATGCAAGACTCACAGAAGAAAAATGCTACCAAAGGAAATCATAAGAAAGGTCAGACGAATTGAGATAAGGACAAAAAAGCTGGTTAACGAC
>JALHUP010000157.1 GCA_022866585.1 Candidatus Zixiibacteriota bacterium
AATGATTCCTTTCTTCCATTCCATACCCTCACAGATGGGTCTCCGTCAATCAAACAGAAGATGCGGAACTCAAGTTATTAAGTTAATCTAATGAAATGAGGAATTTAATGCAAGAATTATTTTTGGGGCTGGATCTGGGGGATCTGACAGCTCACATGGTTATCCCTTTTCCTCAAGAGCTTTCTCTATTTCTTCTTCGGTTTTTAAAAGAGATTCAGCCTTTGATCTTATTTGTTTAAGGAGGCTCTTTATCCGAATCAGGGTATGTCCTGAGATTTGTTCAGGACGGTGGGCAAAGTCGAATCCAGGTGATCCTTCGGATATATCAGTCTGGGCTATCCTTTGAGCCAGTTTTTTGATGTTATCTGCGACTTTCTGTTTTTCCTCCAAAAGCGGAATTAGGGTTTCTTCAAACATCCCTTCCTTAATCTCCGTGAGTATTTGTTCAGACAGTCTTAAGATTCTCTCATACTCTCTCAAAACGGTCTCATATTCTTTGACCAAATCCAAGGTTTTCTCCTATGTTAGGGCAGGGTTCAACCCACAGGTGTCACTAAGATTTTTTTGTGTTTTAATAGCTTATCGGAATTTGGGACTAAGTTACGTCGGGAAATTGTTCCGAAGGATAAATTCTTCGAATTATTTTCCCAAGCAATGGTTGAATCACATAGAATCAACATAAGAATCACAAGAGAGTGGATAGAAATTACCGAACTCACCCTAAATCCCTCTCTTAGAAAGAGAGGGACTCACCACCCCTTCTCTTTTTAAGAGAAGGGGTCAGGGGATGAGTTCAATATGGCCCATCTGGTGAAGTAATGGAGATTGGGTGTAAACTCACCCATAAAATCGTAACGTAACAAGGATTCTGCCATTCCCAAATCTTGGGGACACTAATGGGTTCAACCCCTGCCCTAACCTGAAAAAAGTATTGTGAGCCAATCTGTTTGGGATTTTAAACAAAAATGGAAACCCTCAGGATGAATTCTTTTAGTATTTGGAGTTGACTATCAAATCTCAGTGATGATCTTCTCTGGGAAATAATAAGGGTAGTTCAATTAGATAAAATTTCACTTTTACCTTCAGGCGGTAAGTATTTTTTTAGTTCCTCCTCAAGGGTCTTGACTCGATTTTTTAACTCTCCTATCTCTTTTTTCAGCTTGTATTCATGTAAAGCCTTCTCCAAGGAACTCTTTAGCTCGTTTAGCTTAAAAGGCTTCATCACATAATCGTAGGCTCCACAGCGCAAAGCCTCGATGGAGCTTTCGAGGGTGGGATAACCGGTCATGATGATAGAGGGTGTGTTGGGATCTACCTCCTTTATCTTTTTTAAAGTTTCGATGCCATTTATCCCCGGCATTTTCAAATCTATCAATGCCACCTCTACCGGCTGAGATTTGATCAGCTCCACTGCTTTCTCCCCACAATCGGCTAAAACTACCTCATAATCCTCTCTGGTCAGAAACTCAAAAAGTAGCTCTCTGATAAAAAGCTCATCGTCTACCACCAAAATCTTTTCTTGGGACATCTTTTTTTCCTTTAACATTCTGGGTCAAAGGTCACAACATTATGAAATCAAAAACTCTATGGGCATATCTTTTTAATCAGTTTTACCCTCATCCCTTGGGGAGAAATGCGTTGAAATTTCACCTCATCCACGCACGCCTTCATCAGGGGAATCCCTCGACCTGAGGTATGAAGCGACTTGGCTGAATTCTCCAATTTCAACGGTTGAGGAACAAATCCTTCTCCCTGATCTTCCACCTCGATTTCTACACAATTCTCATTCATTTTAAAAATGAGGGCAATGGTTTTAGAGGGATCATTTCTGTTGCCGTGAATCAGGCTGTTGGTGACGGCCTCATTTGCCGCTAAGATTAGGCGATCTTTGATACTATCTGTTGCGGGCAAACTCTCTAATACCCTGGCAATCAAATCATATACCCTCTCCAGATATTTCATCTCACTGGGAATATGAAATTTAAAAATCTCGGACATGAAACTTTTATTCCTTAAACAGCTTCACTTTGCCCAGACGGGCAAGCGTCTGTTTGAGTTATCGTCAAAACCGTTTTTTTACTTAAATGGGTAATTCACATTGGGCTAAAGAGATTAGAAAAATAAAAGTCGTCTCAAATCTTTGCTTCTATAATTCTCTAGAAAAAAACATCCTGTCCAGCGTTCTTTAAGCATTTAGAATGATGCTTCATCCGCCAAATTGGTATTAATACAAACGCAAGAAATAAGTTTACATACCCCTCACCCTGCCCCTCTCCCCCAAGGGGAGAGGGGACTTCATAAATTCCCCCTCCCTTGATGGGAGGGGGCAGGGGGAGGGTGATTATGTCAATTTATTTAATTCGTTTCCTATAGTCATTTTTCATTCTTCATACCTTGACGTTTCTTCGCCACCTTCTTTTTCACTCCCTTTTTTTGGATCTTTACCATCTTACTTATTTCTCTTCTCAAAATCTGCTGGATGCTTTTTTGACTTTCATCATAATCCAAAAGTGCGATCTTAAAGACCTCTTCCACTCTTTCCACAAAGATAAATTTGGTTTCCTCTCTTATCCTTTCTGGAATGTCCAACAGATTATTTTCATTGCCTTTGGGTAAAATTATAAAGCGGATCCCCACCCGGTGAGCGGCGGAGACCTTTTCTCTGATCCCAGCTACCGGAATAACCCTGCCTCGCAAAGAAACCTCCCCGGTCATAGCCACATCATTCCTGATCGGTTTGTCGCTCATCACCGAGGCGATGACTAAGGAGATGGTGATTCCGGCGGACGGTCCGTCCTTGGGAATGGAGCCTGAGGGAAAATGCACGTGAATATCGTGACCGGTAAAATCATCATAGCCTATTCCCAGAATTTCGGCTTTGGATCTAACGAAGCTGTGGGCGGCTTGAATGGACTCCTTCATGATATCCCCCAATTGACCGGTGTAGATGACCTGACCGCTTCCCTTCATCTTCAAAGCTTCGATCAGCATCAGATCCCCGCCTGCTTCGGTCCAGGCAAGTCCAATCGCTACCCCTACCTCCGGTTTCTTGGGCACAATGTCTGGGATATAGATGGGGGTGCCCAAATACTCCTCCAGATTCTCCTCCGTAATTTGGCAGGAGGTGAAAGGCTTGCCCGAAGTCTGGGTCTTGAGAGAGGCTTTTTCCCTGGCACATCGACGACAGATGTTCTCCATCTCCCTTTGCAGACTTTTTATCCCCGCTTCAACCGTATATTGCCGTATTATCTTTTTTAATGCCTCGTCAGTAAATTTTAGGTCTTGCTCGGTCAAGCCATGTTTTTTAAGCTGCACCGGCAGAATAAATTTTTTGGCAATCTCCAACTTCTCCTCTTCTATGAATCCGGAAAACTCGATCACCTCCATCAAATCCAGGATTGAACCGGGGACGTCATCCACTATGTTGGCGGTGGTCACAAAGATCACATCAGAGAGATCATAAGGGACTCCTAAGTAATTATCTAAAAAATTTGAATTTTTCTCAGGATCCAAAGCTTCTGCCAAAGCCGCAGATGGCTCTCCTTTCAAAAGGTCGGAAGACGTCTTATCTATCTGCTCTATCATCATCACCGGATTTCCGCAACCCACCTCCCTGATGCTTCTTAAAATCTTTCCGGGCAAAGCCTCGGTGTAAGCTAAGCGAGCCCCTTTAATCTCCGATTCGTCTCTGATTCCAGCGACACTTATTCTAACAAACTTCCTTCCCAGAGCCTTGGCAATGGATTGCCCCAACGAGGTTTTGCCAGTCCCCGGGGGACCGGCAAAGCACAAGACAATCCCCTTCCAATCATTTTTCAATTTTCGGATGGAGAAAAGCTCTAAGATCTTCTCCTTCACCTTCTCTTGTCCAAAATGCTCCTGGGTTAAAATCGTCTCCAATTTTTCAATATCAATCTCCCCATAGCTCTCTTTGATCCAAGGCAGGGATAACATCCACTCGATATGGGTTCTTATCATACCGTATTCTGCGGAAGCGGTGGAGATCAACCTCAGCCTTTCTGCCTCCAATAAGGCTTGCTTTTCCACATTAAGGGGGAGAGAAGCCTTGGTTATCTTTTCCTTAAGCTCCAACACTTCTTTTTCCTGGGGATCAAATTCCCCCAACTCTCTTTTTATCTGCTCCAGTTTTTTCCTGAGAAGATACTCCCTTTTCTTCTTTTCTGAATCCTTGTTACTTCGATTTTGATTTACCTGATTCATCACGTTTCTCTGTTACGACTAAAATGAAAAAACGCCACCATGCACCATGGTTCAAAAATTATTATGACCCATACAGGCGTCTGCCTATTTAATATATCGTAAAAAAAGAAAAAAAGGAAGATAATTTAGAAACTTAAAGGGGATGAAAATTTTTGATAGAGTCAGGGGCTGTTGTTTGAGTCTGTTTATCGTTTATCGGTTTGGGTTTCGGCCACGTATCGGCTTCGGATGGTGATTTCGTCTTTAGTCTTTCCGCTATAGGCGGATCTGCCTTTGGCAGAAACACGATAAACGACAACGACTTCACGATAAACGATGCGTAACCGCAACCGAAACCCTTTTAACGAAACCCATTAGAAAAATACTTGGGTAACAGTCCCTCTATTCCCATTCTTCATTTGGGGGGAATGACCAACTCTACTTCACCCACAAACTCTCCCACAGTATCGAACACCCGAATAAGATAGACCCCGGGGGAGAGTCCGTAAATGGTGGTGGTGAGGTCGAAATAGCATCCGCAGTAGCACCAGCTGGTTGCAATATCGTACTCATAGAGATTAAATCCTTCAGGAGTCCGTTCTAACTTTGTCTTAATTATTGAACAACAATTATAGAACACATTCTTATGGGTCACCCAGGCGGTGTCGCCATGGGACCAGACAATAATTGAATCTTTGGGAGTATCTGTGGGAATGGTCTGAGCATTTATCTTACCTAACCCCTTTTTACATCCGCTTTGGGAGGATTCAGATCCAGTGTATTTAGCTGGAATGTCGACCACTCCTGAACCCACTAAATTGGTATCTGTATCGAAGACTCGAATGAGGTAAGTACCTGGGGAAACACCAAAAATTATGGTGGTGATGTCGAAATAGCAATCGCAGGTGCACAACTCACCCGCCTCATCATATTCATACAGATCGAATCCTTGAAGAGTAGGTGTTATCCTTACCTTGATCTTTGAGCAACAGTTATATAAAGCATTCTTATGGGTCACCCAGACTGTATCAGCCTGAGCCCAGGCCAAAACCGAATCTTCGAAGGCATCTGGATTAGCCTTCGCATCCTTCTTGTATAGTCCCCCTTTACATTGGCTTTGAGAGGATTCAAATCCAGTGTATTTAGACGGAATGTCGACCACTACTGAACCCACTAAATTGGTATCTGTATCGAAGACTCGGATGAGGTAAGTACCAGGGGAAACGTCGGAAATTGTGGTGGTAATGTCAAAATAGCACATGCATTTACAAGTATCACCAACATCATACTCCAAAAGATCAAACCCATTGGGGGTCGCTTTTACATTGACTTTGATTTTAGAGCAGCAATTGTAAGATGCATCCTGATGGATCACCCAAATCGTATCGCCGTGCGAGCTGAAAATAATCACCCCACCGCTATTTATGGTCCCTCCTGTATTTTCCCTGAAACTACCCTTACAGTCGCTTTGTGAGGATTCAAACTGAAAGCTGGGAGGGTTTATCACCGGGTTTTTGGTTTTACTGCAAACCAAAACAAAGAGGGAAAGAACTAAAATCGTAATCGCTTTATATTTCATCATCTACACCAACTCCTTTCAAAAGGAATTTCCTCATGAAAGAGAATTCATTTTACAATAATGCAAAAATAATGCCAAGCGACGAGTATGAGCCAAACCAGCACCTAACTTAAGTTAGGTGCTGGACTTACCCTCCAATTCGTCTTGAGATGCTTATTCCAAGATGCGTAGATTCTTGCGAAACCGAAGGACAAAAGTAACAGACTTTTTGCTCTATCTTTTATAATTTTAATGAGTTACAGACTCTCGTCAAAAATGACGACAGGTCACAATAGAAAACCCGTCTCTATGCTTCTCTGTCTACAAGACAAGGCTTCCTGTGTTTATCGTTTGTCCTAATTTGGATCCCGTGGATCGGTTTGGGTTTAGTTCGACCCTTCGACAGGCTCAGGGCGGTGAGCGAAGTCGAACCACAAGCTCACTACAAGTCGGCTACGTATCGTAAGTCATCTGCACGAATTCTGTGTCTTGAGATCGGTTTCGTATGTTGTATTTTAGACGATGCGTATGCATTCATACGAATAAACGATTGACGATAACTTTTTAGACGATACGTAACCTCAACCGAAACCTTATTAAAACGAAACCCAAAACATGCAATCATTATTTAATTAACAAATCGCGTAGGCGGGGCTCCCAGCCCCGCAAAAATT
>JALHUP010000158.1 GCA_022866585.1 Candidatus Zixiibacteriota bacterium
AAGCTTATGAGTTAATCCTATTTAGGATACATCTCCATGATCCTGGTGAATAAAACCATAATCTTGTAGAACAAAGTTGATATTGGTCTGTTTTATCCCAAAACCTAAAACCTTATCCCCCTTAACCAAGTATTATGACACACCCTCAAGTGTGGAGAGGGGGAAAACAGGAGGTGAGGTTCTCAAAATGCCTCTGCGCGACACAAGTGTCGCTACTCCAAATATGCTACATTCTCTCCACTATATGCACCAACGTGCTTCCGCCGCTTCCTCCCATGTTCTGGGTTAAGCCGATTTTCGCATTCTTTACCTGTCTTTGTCCGGCTTCGCCTCTAAGCTGATGCACTATCTCCACCACCTGCGCCACCCCAGTAGCACCCACCGGATGCCCTTTGGATTTGAGTCCACCACTGGTGTTCACTGGGATTTTTCCCCCTAAAGCGGTCATTCCACTTTGGGTGGCTTTGCCGCCTTCTCCTTTTTTGACAAATCCCAAATCTTCAATCACGATGATTTCGGCAATGGTAAAACAATCGTGCACCTCTGCCAAATCTATATCTTCAGGCTTCACATTTGCCATTTTGTAAGCTCTCTCTGCCGCTTTCACCGTGGCATTTAAGGTGGTGAAATCCTTTCGGGAATGAAGCGCAATTGTATCTGTGGCATGCCCTATGCCTTTTATCTTTACAATAGGTTTTTTGGAAATTTTCTTAGCTAAATCTAAGGGACACAGGATGGCACAGGCGGCTCCATCGGTTATGGGCGAACAGTCGAGAATTCTTAAAGGATCTGCCACCAAGATTGAGGAGGTTACATCCTCGATGGTGATCTTTTGCGGGAATTGAGCTAAAGGATTTAAAGAACCATGCTGGTGATTCTTAACTGCCACTTGTGCCAACTGCTCTCTGGTGGTGCCGTATTGATGCATGTGGCTTCTTGCCATAAGGGCATAAAGTCCGGGGAAGGTGACGCCATTGTAAACCTCATATTCCTGATCTGCAGCGGTGGATAGGGCATAGGTGGCGCCATCACCGCTCACATCGGTCATCTTCTCCACCCCACCGACCAAAACGATGTCAGACATTCCGGATGCCACATCTATGAAACCCATCTTGACTGCCAATCCACCTGAGGCGCAGGCTGATTCGACCCGGGCACAGGGAATAGGATTAAGACCTAAATAATCCGCTAAAAGCGAGGAAAGATGTTCTTGTCCTACAAAAAGCCCAGACGACATACAGCCAACATACATCGAATCTATATGATCCACCCCCCCATCTTCTATTGCCAAGAGAGCGCTTTCTACAAAGATGTCTCTTAGGGACTTTTCCCACAATTCCCCCCATTTGTTCATGCCTACACCTATGATGGCAACGTCTCGCATATTTTTTCTCCTTTTAAAAAGATTCGATGCTCGTTTGTCGGTGACGAAGCTGGTATCGAAGCTCGGTTTTGCGAAGCTCGAAGCTTGAAAAAATCACCTACTTTTAAAATCCCTCCATTTCATAGCTAAATTATATAACTGTCTGCTGGATTTGTCATATAAATCTATCAACTTCTCGCATAACTTCGGATCGACATAACTTGAATATAAGTCTCGCACGTGGCTCAAAGATACAATCATCTCGTTGGACTCAGCCATTGCATCATCTAAATACTTCTGAAAACCTTTGCTTTGGTGTTTTTTCGAATAACCTTCCGCTATTAGTCGAGGGATAGCTTTTGCCGATCTACGCAATTGATTCGCCAGATCGTGTTGTTCCTCTTTCGGAAGTTTAGGTACAATTTTAGCGATGACTTCTATTGAGGCTGTATAGCTATTTTGATATACCTCTAAATCAGTAAAGCTCTTTATTGGACTCCTTGTATTCATCTAATATTTTGATTTGCATCCAGCCTCGAGTTTCGAGCTTCCAGCATCGATACGAGCCTCGCCACCGTCAAACGAGCTTCGATCATTTCATGTTCCCATTCTGATTTTGCCCCTGAATTTAGCATAGGTGCCATAATCTATGTAATTCTTGTTGTTGTCCAGCATATATCGGGTCTTAGGC
Source organism: Candidatus Zixiibacteriota bacterium (assembly GCA_022866585.1). GTDB lineage: Bacteria > Zixibacteria > MSB-5A5 > MSB-5A5 > SM1-73 > SM1-73. The sequence continues at coordinate 2,055 of JALHUP010000158.1, forward strand.
GCTTTATCTCTTATCTCATTGATCCTCTCCGTAACCTCAAAGATGAAAGCGTCGCTTCCGGCGCCGGAGCCATAAGAAACCAGCAGGATTTTATCGCCGGGTTTAGAAATATCTAAGGTGGCGGTAAGACCCATGGGAGAGGAACCGGAGTAAGTGTTGCCTAAAGTGGGAGAAAGCCATCCCGGCTCTATCTGTTCCTTTTTGAATCCCAGCATCTTCCCTACCCGCTGAGGGAATTTTCCATTAGGCTGATGGAATATGACGTAATTGAAATCCTCCGGTTTCATCTTGGCTTTTTCCATTATCCCCTTTGCCGCACCGATAATATGTTTGAAATAAGCCGGTTCTCCGGTGAATCGGCCAGCGTGCCGAGGATAGAATTGATGCTCTCGCCTCCAGAAATCAGGCGTGTCAGTCATATAAGAATACGTCTGGTGCGCTTTGGCTATCAAATTATCCTTTCCGAAGATAAAGGCGGCTGCCCCGGCCGCGGCTGAATATTCTAGAGCATCTCCTGGGGCTCCTTGAGAGGTATCCGCACCAACGGCTAAACCGTATTTTATGGAGCCGGACTCGACCAACCCGATGCAAACAAACATGGCTTCGGTTCCTGCCTTGCAAGCGAATTCATAGCTGGCGCAGTGCACTTCTGGGGTAGCACCAATCGCCTCTGCCAGGACCGTTCCACTCGGTTTGACTGCATAGGGGTGAGATTCTGAACCGACATAAACTGCTCCGATCTCTTGGGGATTGATATTTGCCCTTTTGAGTGCGTATTTGGTCGCTTCCACCGACATGGTGATGGTATCCTGATCTGGGCTGGGAACAGATTTTTCATACAACAAAAGCCCCTTTTTATAGCTGGGAGCATCTGCTCCCCACACTTTAGCGATTTCTTCCAATTTGATACGGTTTCTGGGAATATACGCTCCGTAACCGACTATGCCTACCATTTTATCCTCACTTTTTTAACAAAATTAAGACGAATTGACATTGCTTTGCTTCCGTCTGATCTTTTTCTTCTGTTTATAGTGAATCTGCCGACCGTCTGCTTAAAGTATTCATATTCAGAATCCAACCTTTATTTTGGGAATGCTTTATAATATAGGCAAAACTTAAGCACCGTCTTCAAAAAGCACTCAGTATATATAAAAATTAACCAAGCTTGTCAAGTGAAATTTATCACATGGTTTCGGGAAGGTGGAGGCTGGTATCCGATTCAATCGCCTTTTTTATTTTTCAAAGATAATGTTGTTTTTGCTTATGTCGATATTACTATGTGAAACCTGCCGAGAATAAGGTTTTAAATTGGTAGGTGCCCATGCGGCCGCAACTTATCGAGAACCACAACCCGATTTTTTTGTGCAACTGATAGCTAACAACATAAAGTCTTTATGGAATTTTTCTGAGAGCTTAAAAGACTACGTAAAAACACTTAAATAGCTTCGTTTAAAATCAAGTTCCGTCCCTAAATTTTGCGTTTCTAATATTAAGTTTTGTATTTTTTACCAGTTATAAAAAGGCCGAGGAATCCTTGAGAGAATCAGAGTTGAAAATCCCGCCGGAGGCGGGGGAAATATATAGAAATTTTTTCGAAAACGCAAACGACGCAATTTTCATCATGGATATTAGATCTGGTCAGCTTCTGGATGCCAACAAGGAAGCTGAAGCGTTGACCGGACGCTCCAAAGAGGAGCTTATTAGAATGCACCGAACTCGCCTATATCCTCCTGTAAAAGCTGAATATTATGAAGAGAAATTCCGTCTGCATACTCAAAAGCGAGAAGCTACCGGCTTTGAAGGCGAGGTTTTGGCAGAGGATGGGAGAGTGGTGCCGGTTTACATCAGCGTAAATTTGTTGAAGTCTAAAGGAAGAGAAGTGATTCTGGGCATATTCAGAGACATCAGCGGATATAAGAAAGCAGAGGAGAAAATCACTGAGGAGAGAAATAAATTAGCTACCGTATTGGCAAACATCGGAGAAGGGGTTAACATCGTGAGGTCAGACTACACGGTCAAATACCAAAATAAATTCCTCTCAGACCGATTTGGTGATTTAATCGGAACTAAATGCTACCAAGGATTTATGGACTCGCAAAATCCCTGTGAAGGTTGTCCCATGAAAAGCACCATTGAAAATAATTCCACCGAGAGCGTGGAACAAAAAGGCAAGGATGGAAGATACTACGAGCTGTTCTTTGCTCCTTTGAAAAATCCGGATGGAAGCGTGGACGCTTTGGAGGTGGTTAGGGACATAACCGAGAAAAAGAAAGTTCGAGAAAAGATTACATTTTTAGCCGGAATCGTGGATCATGCTTCGGAGTCGGTCATCGCCACAGACCAAAACGGAAAAATCATTTACGCTAATCCCGCGACAGAGAAGATGTATGAATACACAAAAGAGGAGCTGGTGGGCAAAGAGCTGGAGATTATTAACGCCGAGTTATATAGGGAGAGGATACAAAAGGAGATATACGAAGCCGCTCTCTGCGGGGAAGTTTGGCAGGGAGAACTTTTGAATCGCCGCAAAGATGGAAAGGTGTTCTACACATCCACTTTTGTTTCCAAGATGGTCGACAAAAATGGAGACTTCCTCGCTTTGGTCTGGTTCCAGCGAGACGTAACCCAAAGAAAAAGATACCAAGAAGAGATGATAAGAATTGAAAAGGAAAAAGCTGAAACCTTGCGGATATTACATGAAAATGAGGCCGCCATAAACAAAAGCCTAAATAAAACCAGAAGAGAGCTTTTGGAAAAAAATTTAGAATTGGAAAAAAGGACTTTTGAGCTGGAGAAAGAGAAAAAGAGGCTAAAGGAAGCGTATGTGAAGTTAAACCAGATGCAAAACCAGCTTCTGCAATCAGAAAAGCTGGCTTCCTTAGGGCAATTAGCGGCCGGGGTAGCTCATGAATTGAATAACCCCATTAGCTTTGTGAACAGCAATTTGGGAACCCTGGCCGAATATGTCAAGGAAATCAAAAAGCTTTTAGAAAAATATGAAAAAATGGAAAGAATTATGAAAGTTGAAAATCCCGCCTTTCGACAGGCTCAGGGTGGTGAGCGAAGTCGAACCACCGAAGGCGGGGAGGATAAATCCAAGGAAAAGCTATCCCAAGAAATAGATGAGTTGAAAGAGCAAATCACTTTGGATTTCATCCTGGGGGACTTCGATAAAATCATCTCCGAATCTCAAGATGGAACCCAAAGGGTGAAGTCCATCGTTCAGAATTTGAGAGATTTTTCGCATATGGACAAAGGGGAATTCAAGTTCGCTGACATTAACCAAGGTATCGAAAGCACTTTAAACATCGTATGGAATGAACTGAAGTATAAAGCTGAGGTGATCAAGGAATACGGTGATATTCCACAGATAGAATGTTTACCCCAACAGCTGAACCAGATCTTTATGAATCTTTTGCTCAATGCCGCTCAAGCTATCACCACGCATGGACAGATTAAAATAAAAACCTATAGAAAGGACAAAGATATAATTATAGAAATAAGCGATACCGGAATAGGAATACCCAAAGACAATATTGCTCGAATATTTGAACCCTTCTTTACCACCAAAGAAGTGGGCAAAGGAACGGG
>JALHUP010000159.1 GCA_022866585.1 Candidatus Zixiibacteriota bacterium
ATTATAGTGGTATCCGAATCTCCAAAGGATTTAAGTGAGGTAAAACAGACTTGGCACAACGCTAAGATAAGATACAAAAGCCTGGGTAATAGTCTCTTAGATTTCATTATTTCACCTGCACAGAATATTAAGGCTTTACCCTCCAAAAATCAAGATAAATATGAGGGGTAAGTTCTATAAGTCGAATTGGAAAATTCGGTGAACAGATAGCTTCTTAGGTGGGTGAAATACGAAAAAAAGAAGGCTGTTTTTAACAGCGTCACAAGATCCAACTTGAGGTGGGTCAGCGATTATGGAACGCCTTCAGATTGCAGAAACAAGAGTTTTTTATCGATATGCTACTCCTTCCTTTCACTTATTGCTCCCTCAGCAAGAATATGTGGAGTTATGAAAATGACGGTTTCGATCTCATCTACTCTTTTATCTGTTCTACTAAACAAAAGTCCCAGTATGGGAATATCACCCAAAAGTGGGATTTTTCGTTTAACAGTTGTTTCATTTTTTTGAAGCAATCCCCCGATAACGATGGTTTCACCGTCCTTCACCCGCACCTTGGTCGTCACCGCTCTTTTGTTCACCACCGGAAGCCCAGTAGCGCCTATTCCGACCACATCGCTTACCTCCGGTTGTATATCCACGGTTATCTCACCGTTTTCCGCTATATAGGGGATCACCTGAAGCGAAATGCCCACCGAGATCCTTTCCAGTTGTCCGTAATAATATGGTGCTCCTCCTGTGACGATAATGTAATACTGTTCTTTTGCAATCAAAATGGTGGCTTTGTGCCCCTCCAGCGTAGCAACTCGGGGATTGGCACGTATCTTCACTTTGCCATCCTGAATCAACGCTTTCAATGTCCCTTTAAACTCACCCACCCATCCCTCCAACATTGCATCCGGTCTAGTATATCTTATCCCCAAAGAACTGTCGGTCAGATCACCAAGCGGCAAGACCATGGATAAGCTCCGTCCATCTTTGGTCCCCAACCATCCAACGTCAAATCCCAGACTTTTCCTCGCCTCCTTGGATAACTCTGTTACCAAAGCCTCGATCATCACCTGACGGAGGGGAACATCAATTTGACTCAGATCCTTCTTCAACCTTTCTATGATTTCCGGTGACGCAGTAACCGTCAAAACATCCATGTCTTCACTCACTCGAATAAAAGGCTCATAAAACTTAGAAAGCAGGCCAGGCACATCTTTGGCTCTCAGATAGTTTAAAGGGATCAACTCCGTTACGCTCAAAAGAGCAAAAGAGGGACTGTCCGGATATGCTGACCCTACCAGATAGTATCCTTCCAGTTTCCTGAAGGTGAAACCGAAAGGAGTCAGAATGCGGCGGAGACATTCCTCCAGCGGAAGATCAGCCACTTCCAGACTGATCATTCCCTGAACCGTTTCGTCCACGATTATGCTCACTCCAGCTTGAGCCGCCACATCAGCTATAGCTTGCCGGATGTCTGTCTCATAAAAGACATTGGATATCCGGGGCTGATCTTCATCACTTGGGTCCGAACCCTCTGATGAATCGGGGGCAGACTGTTCACCACTTGCTATCAAGCCAGATGGATAACCTGTGGGGGTCTCAGCTAAGGTGGGCAAAGCAGAAAAAACAATACAAAAGCACAGAAACACATAGATAGAAAATTTCATAAAAGCTCCTCCGGTTATTGTTTCAGGAAATGATCATTACAAGGTTTCAAAGCTTATTTAACGATGAACTCCTTTTCCATTTTTGCCTGTGATTTCCCACCGAAATCTATGATAACTTCAGCTAAATATTTCCCGGCAGTAAGTTTATCCGGAAAAGTGACTTCGAGGCGACACACTCCTCCGGGAAGGACGAACTCGTTGAC
>JALHUP010000160.1 GCA_022866585.1 Candidatus Zixiibacteriota bacterium
ATAACTTTGATGTCCCACGTCCCAGATGATCTTATCTTTAGGCGAATTAAAAACATAATGGAGCGCCAAAGTTAGCTCGACCACCCCTAAGCTGGGGGCTAAATGTCCACCATTTTTAGATACTACAGTTATGATCTTTTCCCTGATCTCCTCAGCCAATTCTTTTAGATTCTCAATGGGGATCTTTTTCAAATCCTCTGGCGAATTTACTTGATCCAGCCATCTGCTCATTTTTACCCCATTTCACAAACGAACTAATGTCCCCTTCTCCCTATTCCTCTCCCCAAAGGGGAGAGGAATAGGGAGTAAGAACAAGGGCGCGAGACAAGTCTCGCTACTCCGGAATATCAATCCATTCTCTCAATCATATAATCCGCCAATTCTTTGAGTATCTCTCCATCATCACTAAATATTTTCAGTTCAGCTTTAGCTTCTTCCAAAAACCTTGTGGCTATTTTTTTAGATTTTTCCACCCCTAATACTTTGGGATAAGTTGCTTTGGCTCTGGACTGATCTTTTCTGGTTCTTTTGCCTAATTTCTCCTCTTTTCCTGTCGCATCCAAGATGTCGTCTATGATCTGAAAAGCCAATCCGAATTTTTCCCCATAGGAGGTCAAAACCTTGAGTTTTTCCCCTCCGGCGCCACCCAAGATAGCTCCAGCTCTCACCGAAGCTTTCATCAAAGAGCCGGTTTTATGGGAATGAATGAAATTTACCTGAGAAATGGTAACTTTCTTTCCCTCCGCTTGCAGGTCAGCCGCCTGTCCTCCCACCATACCATAGGTTCCTATTTCGAAAGCGATTTCTGAAATCAGCTTTGGATTTTTGGTTTCAGATAAAAGCTCAAATGCTAAAGCATGCAAAGCGTCACCGGCTAAAACCGCCATTCCATCTCCGAAGACCTTGTGCAAGGTGGGCTTTCCCCTTCTTAAATCATCATCATCCATGCAGGGAAGGTCATCATGTATTAAAGAGTAAGTGTGAATCAGCTCCAAAGCACTCGCCACAGGCAGGATGGCATTTCCTTTGCCTCCTACTAACTCAAATGAAGCCATAGCCAATATGGGACGAAGCCTTTTACCGCCAGCGAAGACCGAATAGCGCATAGCTTGGTGGAGAGAAATGGGGAGCGTTTTCACCGAGGGAAGATACCCATTTAAAGCTTTCTCTATTATTCCTCTTTTTTTCTTCAAATAATTTTCTAAATTCACGATTTCCTCAGATTTTTTTATAATTAATTATAATTGCACAATTTCTGATACAAAGCTATCACCCTCACCCTATCCCTCTCTCCTGTGAGGGTGTGTCACAACCCCTAAAAACACTCAGTTGTCATTCTGACCCCGCCTTTGGCGGGGGAAGAATCTAATAGTTTCAATAAGTTAGAAAATCGAGATTCTTCGGCTAACACCTCAGAATGACATTATGACACAGCCACTGTGGGGAGAGGGAAATAAGCGTCTTGTTAATTCTATAAAAGTTCCTCTTCGTCTTCCTTCATCTCTAAAGGCTCAGTTTTATACTTTCCTTCTTGGGTCTTAATTAACTTTTGGACTTTGGCTTCAGCCTCAGATAATTTTCGAGTTAAGAATTTGGAAAGATTGATGCCCTCTTCAAATATTTTCAAAGACTCTTCCAAAGAGAGATCCCCTTCCTCCAATTTGTGAACGATCTCTTCCAATCTTTTCATCGCCTTTTCGAAGCTTTTAGGTTCGCTTCGCTCACTACAAGTTTTTTTGACCACGTTTTCTCCGATTTACAGGGAAGGACTTAGATGAATTCGCATAATTCACCCTCCCCTTTATCCCCTCCCATCCTTCGACATTGAGTCTCAGGACGAAGTGTCAAGGGAGGGGAAATTTTTCTATCTACTCCGAATCTACCTGCTCCACTTTGGACTTGACTTTTCCTTTGAAAAATTTCACCTCTAATCTATCTTCTTCTTTCAACAAGCCCGCATCTTTGATTATCTCCAATTCCGGCAACTTGCGAGCAATAGAATAACCCCTCTTCAATACCGATAGAGGAGACAGGGCCTTAAGTTTTTCCTCTCTTAAAGATAAATCGTTTTTCTTAAATTCAAAATAGTTTTTTATTCTATCCCGAAGTTGCCTGATGAACTCGTCTAACCTTTGCGATCTCTGGGTGATAAGATCGAGCGGTCTTCTGAAACCATAGCTTTGCTGGGCGGCTTTTAATCGTTGCTTTAAATATTCAGTCAAGGAAGTTTGATAGGAGAGCAACTTTTGGGCATTCGATCTTGTCTCTTTTAAAAGCTCCTCTTTGTCTTTTACCACCATTTGCGCAGCCGCAGACGGAGTAGATGCCCTCAAATCTGCAACAAAATCTGAGATGGTGAAATCTATCTGATGCCCCACCGCTGAAATTACAGGAATTTTTGAATCATAGATGGCTCTGGCAACTACCTCCTCGTTGAATGCCCACAAATCCTCCAAAG
>JALHUP010000161.1 GCA_022866585.1 Candidatus Zixiibacteriota bacterium
CCGTGAGCCTTAATTATCCTTTCCACCACACATAAGCCTAAACCAGTGCCCTCTTTTTTGGTGGTAAAATAACGGTCAAAAATCCGACTTAAGTTCTCTGGTGCAATTCCACAACCAGTATCCGTTATGCCTATCTGCAGAAATTGAGCCCCATTTTTTGATTCCTGGTCGGGTCTTAAGCTCACCCCCAATTCACCACCCTCGGGCATGGCCTCAATTGCATTTAAGATTATATTTAACAGCACCTCCATGATTTCATTTTCGTTGATGAAGACATGTGGGACTTCTTGGTAGTCTGTTTTTAAAGCGATTTTTCTTGTGTCCAGATCCGGCTTCACCAAATTCAATGCGCGATCTAAGGTATGCCTTATGTCTTTCTTCTCCAGCTCATATTTATGGGGATTGGAAAAGTTCACTATCTCCTTGGTCAATTCATTCAGGCGGAAAATCTCTTGTTCCACCATATCGAAAAACTTCTCTTTGTCGTCTGTGTCCGACCATTTCTCTTTCAGAAGCTGTAAAACTCCCTTGATATTGGTTAAGGGTTTTTTCAAATCGTGTGTGATCTCCGACACCATGTTTCCCATAGTCAAAAGACGGGTGGCATTGAGTATGCTTTTCTGTCTTTCATAAATCGAGGCCGCCTGAGAGGCGATGATGGAAATCAAATGTTTCTCTTCTTCGGATATGATCTGGTGTTTTCGATTCCCCACCGAAAGCACCCCATGCAGCATCCCTTCTGCGATTATAGGAAACGAAGCCACCGAATCCAAATATGGGGATAAATTGAAGTTTTCTTTCAATTTCCCTTTGATTTTAGAGTTGAGTTTGTCCGAATCCAAGATTTCTTGCTTCTCCAAAGAAATTTGGAAATGCGAAGCATTCTTCGAATCTACCTTTTTGTTTTCCAAACCCTGGCGGAAATCAAGGCTCAATTGTTTTTCTTTTTCGCTCCATCCGAACCATAGGGCAAAATCGACTCCCATAATTTTTTTAATCCGCTCAAAGATAAAATCCGAAATCTTTTCGAAACTTTCTAAGGTGGAAAGGGTACTGGCGATTTCATATAGAATCGAAAGCTCCCCAATCTTTTTCTTGGTCTGTTCAAAATGATGGGCATCATCTATGGCGATAGCGGCTTGGGAGGCAAAGGTGGTCAAAAGCCTTAAGTCATCTTGATTAAATGATGCACCCGTGACTTTGTCACTTAAATTTATCACCCCCAAGACCTTCTCTTTAATTTTCAAAGGCACACATAGAAGGGATTTGGTGGCATAATGCTTCTTGCTTAAACGCTTGAACTTCTGATCCTTCTCAATATCCTCAATGATCAAAGGAGTTCCCTTTTGAGCCACATATCCGGCGATGCTTTTGCCCAACTCCAATTTCGTATGCTCAATTATCTCCGGCTTAAGTCCGATGGCGGATTTGATGGTCAATATGTTTTCTGGTTCTTGAATCAACATTATGGAGCCCGTTTTTGCTCCTATCACAGAAGTAGCCAAGGAAACTATCTTGTCCAGAAGGATATCCAAGTGTTCCGTGGAGCTAAGAGATTTACCAGCCTGATAGAGGGCATCTAATTCCGCCACCCTTTTGTTTAATTCGAGATTTTTCTCCTTCAGCTCAGCCAAAAGCCTATTTCGAACTTGATCTGACCTTCTTTTTTCCAACCCCCTCTTTATGGTCAGTTTCAAGTCGGGGAACTCGAAAGGCTTCATCAGATAATCATAAGCTCCCTGATTGATGGCGTTCACCGCAGAGTCCAAGGAGGCGAACGCGGTCATCAATATCACCAGAGCATCTTGATCTTTGGTGCGGACGGCTTTAAGTATATCCAGCCCATCGAATCTGGATGTGGGCATTCTTATATCGGTGATCACCAAGTCAAAATCATCTTGATTAATTTTCTCAATTGCCTTTTCGCCATCCTCTACCGCAGTTACCTCATATCCCACTCCAGAGAGGAGAGTCTTTAAACTTTCACACATCCGCTCCTCATCATCCACCACCAAGATTTTGCCGTAATCTTTCTCCATAAGATTTATTCCTTTTGCTTATTCCTCCTAAATCTTTTTTTACTGGTCCCGCTAAAGCGGGACACTCCAGATGGTGACAGAGTATCCCCGCCAAAGGCAGGGATCCTTAAGGGGACGCAATGGGCAAAGTTATTAAGAAGCTTGTCCCCTTATCTTTTCTTTTTGCCACGATGGTTCCCCCATGCCTTTGGATTATTTCATAACAGATCCATAAACCCAAGCCAGTCCCCTTTCCTTCCTCTTTAGTGGTAAAAAACG
>JALHUP010000162.1 GCA_022866585.1 Candidatus Zixiibacteriota bacterium
AACAGATAGACTATGTCTGCCACATCGATTACTCCGTCGGAATTGCAGTCGCCACAAGGGTCAGCGTGAGTCAGTGGACAAAGAAAAAAAACGGCAATGACCATCTGACAAACAAGTAACAAACTAAGGCTACGGAACATGACAACCTCCTTTTGGATTTAATTTTTTGAATCGGGGGAAAAGAACATTTCTGCCACCAAGATAATTCTCACAAAAATTACAAGAGACTTCAAAGCTTATTTGTTAGTAATATAGCTCTTTTTTAAGATTTGTCAACCAGAATATAGGAAATCTGGGAAGCAAATTTTTTGTGTGGTCTCAGGGTTTAGTTGGAGATACCCCGCTTCGCAGATATTTCGCTTCGCTCAGCCCCGCCATTGCGGGATTTCGCTTTGCTCAATATGACGAGTTCGAGCTTTTTCCCCTCACGCTGGATGATAACATCCAGCTTGGAGCGGAGAATATGGACTATAATGCGTTTATTTGTGGAGTTTCCCCGTTTTTTCGGTCCCCGCCCTGTCCATATGGACGCCTACCAACTTCCCATCTTTCTATGCCACCCCGCAGACTGAAAGTCTGCGGCTACCAACCACCCCTCCCTCTGTGGAGTAACCTCCTTGCCATACAATAGCTTAGCTTCTTCGGGTCTTATATGCTAAACATAGACAACATAAAATCACCAATCCTGCGTGAGGCGGGACACATAATGTGTCAGTTATCTCCTTATCAAATCCTTACTTATATCTCTATTCTTCAAAATTCCGGGGAAATGTCCAGCAATGGGTTTATTATTCTTGACTTTAACGAATAGGATGTTATAATAATCCTCCAAACTTATTGAAGACTTAATGGAAGGAGGAAAAATGGGTATGCATCCTCGATTGGCAAAGATTTTGGTGACCGGGGGAGCCGGATTCATTGGATCGAACGTGGCGGATAGATTCATCGAAAATGGGCATAAAGTAGTAATAATCGATAACCTAAGCACCGGCGTCGAAGCTAACTTAAACAAAAAGGCAAAGTTCTACAAATTGGACATCAGAAGTGCAGTAATAGACAAGATATTTGAGAGGGAAAAGCCTGATATTTTGTGCCATTATGCCGCCCAGATAGATGTGAGAAAATCAACTGATGATCCTATTTTCGATGCAGAAGTGAACATCATCGGAAGTCTAAATCTGTTCAATGCGTGCGTTAAACATAAAGTTAAAAAAATAATCTTTGCTTCAACCGGGGGGGCGATCTATGGGGAACAGGACTATTTTCCGGCAGATGAAAATCATCCGGCCAATCCGGTTTCTCCATACGGAGTAGCCAAGCTGACCATTGAGAAATACCTTCATTTTTATAAGGAAGTGCATGGGATAAATTTTGTGGCACTCCGCTATGCCAACGTGTATGGACCCAGACAGAATCCTTTTGGAGAAGCGGGCGTGGTGGGAATTTTCACGGAAAGGCTTTTGGGAGGAAAGAAAGCCATCATCAACGGAGATGGAAAGCAAACCCGGGATTTCGTCTTTGTGGAGGATGTGGTGGAATCCAATGTCTTGGCTTTGAAATATCCCCAAAGCGATATTTTTAATATCGGGACCGGCATAGAGACAGATGTAAATTGTATTTTCAGGACATTAAACGAGAAAATCGGATCAGAACAGAAAGAACTGCATGGACCAGCAAAGTTAGGAGAGCAACAAAGAAGCGTGTTGGAGTGTTCGAAAGCG
>JALHUP010000027.1 GCA_022866585.1 Candidatus Zixiibacteriota bacterium
TCTACTTTAATAACAAATGGGAGAGGAAAACTGAAAGGATTCGACCCATAGCCCAATACTTTGACCAAGCAGCTTAAAACTAATGCGGAAGGATCACCTGAAATCGTTCAACCAAATACACACACAAATTCAAACATTACCCTCTGAAAAAGCCTCGGACGCAAGTAGGGCATCTCGCCGCAGGCGGGATGCCCGACAGCTATCTTTGAAAAAAATTGGTTTTTCTCGATAAGATGTTGGACTATTCCCATGATTTCGTTGTCTTTATGCAATACTTTTCAGCCTCATTTAATTTTTTCGCTTTTTCCTATTTTTAATATTTGAAAGGACTTAACCTGCTGGTTGAACTCTAAATGCAGGGGATTATTTATTTGGCATACCAGTTGCTGTTTTCTTTTTAAAGCTCCCTGAAGATTATTTCCTCAAAAACTTTTGGCACAAAAATTAAATTGTGAAAATTTTGCTTGCTAAAAGAGAGGGAATGTATCTCTTTCAAATAGAGTAGAAAATGTTGAAGAGAAAATTACACGAGTTCTTTGTCAAAAGATCAGAAGAAAAAAAGTTCTGCCTTTCGCTTCCTTGGATGAAAAGACTGACTTTCTTGTTTGGACTTCTTTTATTTTTTCAATGTTCCCCGAAAACGCCTGTCGCACCGAGTTGGAATACTAAGTTAACCATTCCTTTGGTGAAAAAGAGCTACGATATGCTAACTTTAATAGAAAAGATGGATGAGCCCTCACTTAAAAGCGACAGCTTGGGGAATCTCTTTTTCCACATAAAAGAGGATTTGGATACCATCAGGCTTTTAGGAAGGTTGGTATGCGACTCGGTTACCAAAAATTTCAAGGATACCTTAGGAACCATAAAGATCACCCCATCCGAATCCAAACAGGTGATCTTTTCGATAACGGACTTCTATTTGGGGGGGGCGGGTGAAGTTCCTCCCGGAAGTGTAACTATAGAAGTTGATTTGGATACCTTTACTTCGTTTTATCAGGTGAGCATTAAGAAGGGATATGCCACTTTGATTGTGGTCAATCATTTGGGATTTGACTTAGATTCGCTAAAATTTGACATAATCGACAAAATCTCTTCGGAGACATTGAAAACCAGCATCATCCCGGGAGGGATTCAGGATAACGATTCCATCATTCAAAAGCTGACTTTTGTAGATGAAGCCTTCTTTAATCAGCTTGCCATTCGAGTAAGCGCTCATACTCCCGGTGGATTTCTTTCCTCTTTGGAGGACAAATATTTCTCTTTTGACTTCTCCCTTGACAGTTTGATGATAACACGAGGAATAGCGAAAGTCCCCTCTTTTGACTTGACTAAAGAGGAGGAGATGGTTCTTCCCTCTGATCATATAATCGATAGTGCCAAGGTTAGAACGGGAAGTTTATTTTTGGACTTATATAATTTCACCAACATCTTAGCCCAGATTGAGGCTTTTTTTCCTGAGTTTGAAAAGAATGGCGAGATTCTAAAAGCCAGCCGCATCATTCCCGCAACGGGTCACTCTGATTTAGAATTATCCTTGAACGGGTATTCCTTCAAGCCTTTATCCGGCAGTTCCATTAAGGCGCAGATAAAAATACAAACCAATGGTTCAGATGATAAACTGGTTTTCTTCAGCTCTTCGGATTCGGTCACCCTATCCGCAGATTTGTCGGAAATCACTTTTAGCCAAATTTCAGGGAGGCTGGAGCCTACTGTGGTTGATATAGGTGAAATCCAGCGAGATCTTGATCTTCCTTTAGGATTTGAAAACGCACATATCAAGAATGCCAATTTGAGTTTGGATATTCACAACGGCGTAAATTTTCCCGCCGACTTATCCGTGACCATACAAGGCGACAAAGGACAAAGATTGGAGCTTTTTGGAGACATAGAAGCTGGCACTCCCTGGGCAACCGCAGTAACCACCATCCAAGAGGACGATCTTGATCCTCTTTTAGATCCAGTTCCACAAGAAATTACTGTTACGGGGAAGGCTACTTGTGGAGACGGCATTTCCTCAGGCACTGTGAATGAGGAGGATTTCTTCTTTGGAGAAATAGAGATCACCTCACCTTTGGAATTGATCTTGGACTCCTGCCAGGTTCAGATGGATGCGGATTCTTACAACGTGAATGATGACGTAAAATCGCTGATTGAAGACCAGGTCAACTCCAGCCAAATGATCACCAAAATCGAAAGTCACCTCCCTTTAGATGCGAAAGTTCTGATTTTTGTAAGCAAAAATAAAGAGAGCATCTTTTCTGATCCGGATCTGGTGATAGGTCCTCTGGATGTTCCCAGAGGGGAGCTGGATCACAATGGTTTGGTGGTTAATTCCAGAACATCAGAAAGCACCATAGGTTTAGATCATGAGGAGCTTCAGGTGTTCAGAAATTCGCCTTTTTACATAGCGGGAAAGTTTGATTTCCATGGCACCAACGGCAATATGGTCAAAGCAAAAGCAGAAGACTTCATTCAGATAACCTCTTATGTAGAGGTCGAGGTAAAAAACAAAAGAGATTAGTGAGCAAACCAAAACTCTAAAGGAAGCCTTAGTGCTTTAGCAATTAAATAACATTGCATCTTTTGGGTTTCGTTTTAAAAGGTTACGGTTAGGTATCGTCTAAAAAGTCATCGTTAGTCGTTTATTCGTATGAATGCATATGCATCGTGTAAAATACAACAGACGAAACCGAGAGACGACATCCGATACGTGGCCGAAACCCAAACCGACTCGTATGAGTGCATACGCATAAAGATAAACATAGAACTCTTGGTTACCTCGAAAAAATGAACCGGAAAATGCAAATTATTACAAAAGCACGAAAATTTCTTACCTTCTACTTGGTTTCCCCTCTCCCCTTGTGGGAGAGGGATAGGGAGAGGGGTCGGCTTCGGGTCAAGAATAAATGCGTTGGCATAAGATGTATTATTATCCTAATGATACTGAGCTTATTCTTTAATGCCCGACTTTTAGCCTCCGGGCGGAGTGTGGGAATGGCGGGGGCTTATACTGCGGTTTCAAGAGGAGCTGAATCGGTCTTCTTTAATCCTGCCAACTTGGGCTTTTCTCCCGGATCTGAGAAAACGTTAAATCTGTTTTCGCTGGGAATAAATATCAATAACAACAGCTTCAATTGGGGTCATTACACGAAATATAACGGGAAGTTTTTGACCGCCGAAGATAAACAGATCATTTTAAATTCAATTCCCCCGGAAGGGTTCAAGTTGAATCTGGATGCAGATATTTCCGCTTTGAATTTCTCTTGGGGGAATTTCGCCTTCACCCTCTCAGGCGAAGGATCTTCCGATCTTCTTTTGCCTAAAGATCCGATTCAGCTTCTGTTTTTTGGAAATGAGCTTAACGATACTCTGTTGATCAAAGACTCAGATGGCGAAGCCTATGCCTCTTGGGATATGGGATTTTCTTATGGCCGGTCGGTTTTGAAACTAAATGAAAAAGAGTTTTTTGGTGGTGTAAGCTTAAAATACAAAAGAGGGCTGGTTTACGAGAAGGTCAAAAAAGCGGAAGGGGAACTTTTAACTTTGGAAACGGGAATAGATGGAGACGGGGACTTTAGAGTAATGTCAGCCCAGGGAGGAAAAGGATTTGCTCTGGACTTGGGTTTGGCTATGAAATATAAAAGCAATTGGACTTTTGGCTTATCGTTTTTTAATTTATTGAATCAAATCAGATGGAACAAAAAAACAGAAGAGAGGGGATACCAATTTTGCATAGATTCGCTTTTGGCAGAAAATTTCGATATGGATTCGCTGGTCACTGAACTCTCCTATACCAAAAAGATAGATCCCTTTGTAACTAAGACCCCCATATTGATGCGATTGGGCGTGGCACATCAAAGTAAAAGACTCTTGTGGGCTTTGGATTTAGAACAAGGCTGGGGGGAGGCTATGGGAGTGTCAAAAAAGGTAAAAGTCTCTTTGGGAGCAGAATATAAAATTCTAAGCTGGCTTGACATTTTGGGAGGAATCTCAATTGGCGGAAATGAAGGTATAACCATTGCCAACGGATTAGCATTTAACTTAAGAAAATATCATCTGGACATAGGCATGGCTGATCACAAAGGTTTATGGCCCACTAAGAGCAAAGGAGTGAGTTTAGCCATCACCAGTGGGTTCTTATGGTGATTCAGCTTTTGGTATGAACCGGAAGGTTTTTGCCAAAGGTTGGACAAGCCAAATTTCTGATAAAAGGGGGCGAGAAGGATGAGGAAAACCAGGCGTTCACGCACAAAGACACAGACGGGAAGAAAAATCAACCGTCGCAAGCGGACGAAAAGGTAAATCGTCCTGATTAAAAAAGGTGGTATCCCAAGAATTTTAACTGGTATTCCAGAAATTCTTGGGATGCCACCGAAAAATTGACCGACCAGAACACAAAATCTTTTCTAAGGGGCTAGGGGCGTTTCTAAAAGTCCTAAGAAAACAATACCAGAAAGATTTCGTAGTTGCCTGATTTATCAGGCTCGTAGCTCACTAAATTGAGCAGCTACAACTTTAATTAGCTTTGTTCGAAGCCCAATTTGTGGATTTTGTCGAGCAATCGTAATTTAAAGTGAGCGAGCAAACGCTCGCCATGGGGGCGGAATCGAACCTCAAATCTTCTAAGGGGGAGAGATGAAAACCATAAATAAAATCAATTTGTGTGCCTGTCGGGTCCCTGGCGAGCACAGAATTCCTCTCCCCTTGTGGGAGAGGATTAAGGAGAGGGGAAAACATCTAATGTCAATCAAACTTTAAGTCTTTTAAGGGGGGAGAGATGAAAACCATAAATAAAATCAATCTACTGTTTCTGTCTCTGATTTCAGTGGTTTTGATCAGCGGTCCTCAAAAGTTGGGCGCCATGCCGCCGCATCCGGATTTAGAAACAAAGATTAAGTTGGGCAAGGTAAGCTTACCGGATTATGTTCTTAGCCCGAAATATCCGGAAGAAAAAGGAATCGATCAACCCGTCTTCCATCCCATAAGCCAAGTCTATCCAACCGGCACCGGTCCGGTGGGATCATTTAAAGCCTTGGTTCTATTAGTCAATTTCTCGGACAATCCATCCTCAGTCAATCCATCATTTTTCGACACTTTGGTCTTTGCAAACCAACAGGGATGTGTGCGCCACTACTATCAAGAGGTTTCGTACGGGGCGTTGGATATTGTCACAATCGATCTACCTTCTACCACCGGATGGGGCACTGCTCCAGAGACATATGCATATTACGTTGATGGGCTGTATGGACTGGGGGGAGATTATCCTCCCTACAATTATCCCCACAATTCACAGAGGTTAGTGGAGGATTTAGTTGATCTGGTGGATCCGATCGTGGACTTTTCGCAATACGATAATGATTCCGATGGAAAAGTGGATGCTTTGATTGTGGTGCACGCAGGACTGGGTGCAGAATTCACCGGCAGTCCAGATGATATCTGGTCGCATAGTTGGGGAGTCACCTACTCTTGGTCCACCGCCAACCTAAAAGATGGAGTGAGGATATGGAAATATACCATGCAGCCGGAGTATTGGCTCTCTCCATACGACATGACCTGTGGCGTATACTGCCACGAGTTGGGACACACCTTTGGATTGCCCGATCTTTATGATACA
Source organism: Candidatus Zixiibacteriota bacterium (assembly GCA_022866585.1). Taxonomy (GTDB): domain Bacteria; phylum Zixibacteria; class MSB-5A5; order MSB-5A5; family SM1-73; genus SM1-73. The sequence goes on from JALHUP010000027.1 coordinate 5,615, forward strand.
GATTACAGTTCTGCGGGAATAGGTCTATGGAGTTTGATGGCTGCGGGGAGCTGGAATGGCCCTGGTTATATGGGAGGCTCGCCTGCACATCCAGACGTCTGGTGTATGCAAAGATTAGGATACGTTGCTCCGACTATTGTTACTGCCGATACTACGGGAGTTAAAATCCCGGCGATCAAAAACTCACCCACCAGCTATAAGCTATGGACCGACGGGGCACCGGGAAGCGAGTATTTTTTGGTCGAAAACAGACAAAAGATAGGTTACGATTCTTACCTTCCCGATTCCGGACTTTTGATCTGGCATGTTGACGAAAATATCGGAGACTATGGAGCGAACAAGTACGAATGGTATCCCGGACACACCGCTTCCGGGCATTACAAGGTAGCTTTAGAGCAAGCGGATAGCCTTTGGCAGTTGGAGAAAAATACCAATCTTGGTAATAACGGTGATCCCTATCCCGGAAGCTCCATTCGGAGGACCTTCAACTCCTCCTCCACTCCTAATAGTAAAAGTTATGCCGGAACCCAAACCTACGTGGGAGTGACCAACATCTCTGACCCCGGCGACACCATGACCTGTAACTTTTCTATCAGCTCACTGGATGTAGACGATCAATCCGATGAGGCTCCTTTACCCTATTCCTATTCTTTGGAGCAAAACTACCCTAATCCATTTAATCCGGAGACAAAAATTGAATACACCCTCAAGAAGGATGGATGGGTGAAGCTGGAGGTTTTTAACATCTTAGGGCAAAAGATTTTCACTTTAGTTGACCAGCATGAGCAAAAGGGAAATCACTTCACGACCTGGAATGGCACAGACCAGGAGGGAAGACCGCTTCCCAGTGGAATTTATTTCTATCAAATCAGCACTGATAATTTTCAAAAGGCGAACAAAATGATCTTGTTAAAATAAAATGGTTCGACCATTCGACGGTTCGACAGGCCCATCGTCCCTGAGCAAAGTCGAACCATAGTGAATGTAGCGTCCGACGTTTCTGTCGGACGAAAAAGCCCAAAGGGAGCAAAGTCGAAGCGTAAGTCTATCATAAAAGGAGAAACCAATGGATAACTTCTTACATCTTACAGACGAAAGAAAAGAGCAAAATAAAAAAGCAAACCCTGTTAATACATATGTGGATAGGGAAAGAATCCAGAGGTTGAAAAGAAACTTTCTTCCCTTTTGGATGAGGTGGATGGAAGAGCAAAAAGGAAACCACGATGAACCTCCTCTTAAAAGGGACCCAGCCGAACAACTATAGAGACTATGGCAAACGAATTAAATAGACTGACCTGGTCATCTCCCCTCATTCCCATCTCATCAAGGCATGGGAGAATTCACGAAGTTCCCTCTCCCCTTGCGGGAGATTGAACGAAGTGAAATCCGTAGGAGGGTTAGAGCCTGCCCTGAGCGAAGCGAAGGGGTGAGGGGTTCGTATGAATGCCTACGCATTTCCTACGTTTGTATTAGTTAATTGAAAACGGGGTGTCAATTTCGGGTTAAAAAAATTGGAAAAGTAGGAAGAAATGAAGAGAAATAAACACCTTCTCTTTTTATGCCGATTATAAATATTAGAGGGGTAAAAATTGGATCATTAGAAAAGATAGACTATTCAGTCTCAAGGAGAGTCGCCGGGTCTGGCTGTGAGGGATTTCGTTGAGAGGGGAGGTCAGACGAAAGTCGAAGCTTTCTTAAACTGGCAACCAAAATCAATCCATATGTTGTTCGCATCGGTTCAAGAAAAAACTTTCGTTTGATCAAAAAGAGAATGGTTTTGGGGATGCTTTGGATTTTTAATTTTTCCCCCGGGATTTTGAGCTGGACTTGGCGGCTCTCATTTTTTGCTCGTTGGTCAGGGGTGCCCTCACCCCTAACCTTCCTAATGCCCACCAATGCCGCCCTATTTAATCAGAACCATCTTTTTCACCTCAGTAAAATCACCGGCTTCAAGCTTGTAGAAATAAATTCCACTGGAGACTGGTTGTCCATTTTGGTCCTTGCCGTCCCAATATGTGGTATAAGCTCCTGCTACTTTTTCTTCATCTACTAATACCTTCACCAACTGCCCCAGAATATTATAGATCTTGAGGGTCGTGGGGATGGGACGACGAACCATGAACTGTGAACCATGAACGGTGAAGGGTATTCTGGTGGTAGGGTTAAAGGGATTTGGGTAATTTTGATAAAGAGCGAA
>JALHUP010000028.1 GCA_022866585.1 Candidatus Zixiibacteriota bacterium
GGTTCCCGGATTGAAGGGATTAGGATAATTTTGATAAAGCTCGAATTCAGATGGTCGTTGGGTCATCTCATCTTCATCCTCAACCGCGGTGGATACATTGAAATCAATCCCGGGATGGTCAGCGGGCATCTCGACATGAACTGGGGTTGCCAGCTCCCAGGTCGACACGTGATCATACCACTGCGGATCGCCGCAATCGGTGGAAGCTTCGACTTTGTAATCTCCGGTGCGGAGCCCCGTTATTTTATAGCTTCCAGTAGCAGAGCTGGTCTCCGATTTGGCTACAAATCCCCACATCAAAAAAGAGCTTTCATATGCAGTCACGTCGCAACCGGAAAGAGGGTTCCCTACCAGATCATGCACAAGCCCGCTTATCGAGCCTCCGGTTTCTAAAGGAAAATCTTTGCCAGAATATGTATTGGGAGCGGTGACCAAAATACTATCTGCATTACTCCAGGTGTTTTTGTTATCGTACCACTCGGAAGCATAAAACGTGTCTCCCTCGGCGACGATCTTCCAGTAACCACTCCGAAGTCCCATCAAGGTATAATTTCCATCTGAGTCGGTGGAGGCGGAGCTGAACCATTCAAGATTAGGTGCATAGAACCCCCATACATAGATATCCTCTAAATGTCCTTTTGCAGTAGAAATGTTCCCTTGGATCACTCCACCTGAGTCTAAGTCGAAATTTTTGTCTGAGGTGGTACTTCCCAGTGTAACTGATACCGGATCTGCAGTTGCCCAGCTTGATTTGCCATCGTAATAGACATCGACATAGCTCGTCGGGTGCTCCATAAGTACATCGTAGCCCCTCATGTTCATGGTTATCAGCTTATAAGTTCCGGTAGGGAGTCTTTTGGCAAAATAAGTGGTGGGGCTTCCCACACCGAAAACGTTACTATAATAAGAATCTCTATGGGTTGTGTCAATTGCAAATATTAGTCCGGAAACATAAAAGGCTCCGGGTAGGGCAACTGTTCCGGTGATTTTTCCTCCCTCCTTAAGGGAGAAGTCTACGTCTTCGGTGGTATCATTTGAAATAACCGGCACCGTATCTTTTGTCTCCCAAGAATAGTTGTTATCCCAGTAAAGGTCCACAAAGTCAGAATCATTCATAGTATTAACCAGATATTTTCCGGCTGGAAGGCCGGTGATGGTATAATAACCATCGGAACCAGTTGTGGCTAAGGCAAAATAAGACGGACAGTCCTGTAGATCAGCCCAAACCATCACGCCCTCGATTGCAGCGCCTCCGTCGAACTGAGTAACACACCCACGAATTGCTCCAGTTCCAGCCACTGCTTTGTCAGATTGTTGCACTTTCTGAGAAAGTTGAAGATCAAGTGGCAGGGATGTTCGTGCCTCTTTCGGGAGCAAACGAGAAATTTTCTGCAGGTTCAGTTTCTGCTGGAGGGGTAAATCTCCATTAAGTCCTGCGGTCTTATCTGAAGCCAAAAGCATGGCACAAAGTCCCAATACCAGCACAAAAACCACCCAAAAAACAAATCTGTATTTTTGCATCTTTCACCTCTCTTGGTTAAATTGTTTTATCGTTCACGAACCCAGAATATCCGTATTTTGGAGTGTCAAGCTTTAGCTTGACCAAGACCAGCACCTAACTTAAGTTAGGTGCTGGTCTCTTTCTTTTAACGTGGTGGAAATTCGAGTTTACCGAACCATTTATAATTCACATCTTTGAATAATCTGTTGGTCAGGGGTACCCTTACCCCTGACCATTCCGTTTCGGGGTGAGGGCACCCCGAAACAACGTCCTTTAACGTGGTGGAAATTCGAGCTTGCCGAACCATTTATAATTCACGTCTTTGAAGAGATTATCTCTGGCTTCGACATCTCCCAAAAATGCCCATTCACCCGGATCCACCCATTCGCCACGTCCATATTTTTCCGCCATCTCAGAAAGTCTCACAAAGTTTTGATGATGTTCCGATACCCTCAGTTCAGCATAATCCCTGGCGCTCCAGGTGGAGATAAGAAATTGCCAGTCCGAAGCCTGGAGTAGGAAAAGCTCACGGGCGACTTGTTTCAGAATCTTAATCAGATTTTCGTCTTTGGTATCTCCAAATTCCTGCACCAATTTTTGCATTCTGATTTCATCTTCATAAATATGTTTCCAGGTCCATTCGGTCCACTGATTAAGCCAGATGTAATGGTACCCACCTTCCCCCCACGAACCTTCTGGAATAGATATCACCTGAGAAGGCTTAGCTTCATCCAGAAATTTGCTGCAAGTGGTCAGCTCAATTTGGGGATCATCCGCTACATATTTTAAAACCAATTTCAAAAAAGCGGTCCCTTCAAACCACCAGTGTCCGAAAAGCTCAGAATCATAAGGAGCACACACGATCCCTTTTTTCTTAGTCTCTTTATGATATTTCACTAGTAAGCTTTTTATTAAATTCTTGAAATGTAAGGCATTCTCAGGCACTCTCTTCTGAGCGTCCTCAGGATAATATTCCCATTTATCCGCCAAATCGCTTTTGGCAGAAGTTACCTTCCAATACCTATGCCCTCCCGGAAAATGCTTTTTGTGAAAGTCCAGATAATTTCCATCACCCGGATAGCCCCATTCTCCGCTCCAGACCTGAAGCCCTGTTTCCGGGTCACGGGCGAAGACCGCCACCGGCTTTTGTCCTTCCCCGGAGCCTACCAAATAGACTTCTCTGGGGGTCTTGTCAATTTCTTCTTCTCTGGGTTTGTATTGTTTTTCAAATTGTCCCCATAGTTGTTTCAAAGCCTCGAATCGGTCAACATACACGCCTATTGATTTTCCCCCTTTTAATAAAGCTGAGTCAATTATGAAATAATCTATCTGGTTTTCGCTCAAGAATTCCTCGATACCCTTTCTCAAATAGCTTTTCTTTCTTGTGCTCGTCTTAATCGGAGGAGCCCATTTGTACCTCGGTCGGTAGGCAGCTTCAGGAAGCCAAATACCGCGAGGCGGCTTTCCAAAAAATCGTTTATAGCTTAAAACCGCCTGTTTGATTTGGGCTTGAACGCTGGTATCTTGTGAGAGCAAAGGTAGGTATCCATGGGTGGCGGCACAGGTCATGATCTCGATATGACCGTCATCTTGTAATCTCTTGTACTGAGAGATAATATCCCGAGCATATTTATTTTCAAAATCAGACTTTATTTTAGAATAATAATCTCTCCACATATAGGCAAGCCTGAGCATCAACTCCCTTTTGTGTTTAGTGAACTCTTCCACATCCACCTCCGCCGCCTTTATTTTGTTTTCCAAGTAATAGGAGAACTCGGTTTTAAAGGATTCATCGCTCAACTGCTCGCAGAGAACTGGTGAAATCCCAACGGTTAGCTGGGGAGAATAGCCCTCGCTTATCAGTTCGTTCAAAACGTTCAGCAAGGGAATATAGGTTTCGGCAGAGGCTTCATTCAGCCAATCCATGCCATGAGGCCATTTGCCATGTGCGATCACATAGGGAAGATGAGAATGCAGGACGAAGGTGAAACTTCCGATAGGATTTTTCTTCATTTTATCCCTTTCTTAAAATATTCCCAACAGATTAAACAGATGAAAGAATAGGCTGTCAACGGTCAGTTGACTCAAATGAGATTGAACGGATAGAACAGATGAATATGGTTCGGCAAGCTCACCACAAGTCCGTTTAATCCGCTTCATCCGTTGATCAATCCGTTTCATCCGCTCAATCCGTTGACCGGATTTTAACTTCTCATTCCCCTTTTTGGGCTTGGAATCCGATGCCTTTATCCTTTTCCTCTTTTCCGAAGATCTTAATA
>JALHUP010000163.1 GCA_022866585.1 Candidatus Zixiibacteriota bacterium
AAGAAGAAATAAATAATCTCATCGGCAAATATAAGATGATGGCTATTTGCACCTATTCTCTCGACAAATGTGGAGCATCGGAAATTATAGATGTGGTCCGCAACCATCAATTCGCTCTTATTAGGCGGGAAGGTGAGTGGACGCTCATCGAAAGCTCCGAGCGTAAGAAGGCGACGGAGGTACTGCGACAGAGTGAGAACAAGTACCGAGCACTAATAGAGAATTTACCGCAGAAAATATTCCTCAAGGATAAAAATTCTATCTACGTTTCTTGCAATGAAAACTATGCTCGGGATTTAAAGATCAAGCCTGAGGGAATAGCCGGAAAAACCGATTACGACTTTTACCCCAGGGAATTAGCGGAAAAATACCGGGGCGATGATCAAAGAATTATGAGGTCTGAGAATATAGAAGACATTGAAGAGAAATATATCCAGAACGGACGAGAACTTTGGGTGCATACCGTCAAGACAGCCGTCAAGGATGAGAAAGGACAATGCGTCGGTCTGTTAGGCATTTTCTGGGACATCACCGAGCGCAAGCGGGCGGAGGAAGAAATTCGAAATCTGGCAAAATTTCCTTCTGAGAACCCCAACCCTGTGCTCCGTATCGCAAAAGATAAAACTGTTCTATATGCAAATGGGGCAGCAGAGGCTATTTTGTCGGAAGATAACGTTAAGGCAGGTCATCATATATCGGGACTATGGCCTCAATGGACTGATGAAGTTCTTAAGTTAGGGGTTGTGAGAACGGACATTGAAACAAGGCATGGCGATCGAGTTTTTTCCTGGACAATGACACCGCTGATTGATAAGGATTATTTGAATGTGTATGGAATCGACATCACCGAGCGCAAGCGGGCGGAGGAGCAGATCGCGTACCAAGCCCAACTGTTAGCAATCGTCAATGATGCCGTCGTTGCTTCTGACGCGCAATATAGACTAACCGCTTGGAATGCTGCAGCGGAATCTATGTACGGCTGGAAGGCAGAGGAAGTTCTCGGACGGTTTGGTCTGGACATAACTCGCACTGAATTCCCTGGCGTGGATAAAGCCGAGATGCTGCGCGCTATCGCGGAGCGTGGTAGCTGGCGCGGCGAAGCGACTCAGGCGCGCAAGGATGGAACGCGCTTCCCGGTCGAGGTATCTTCCGTCGTCCTGCGCGATACGACTGGCAAGGTGACTGGTTTCGTGAGCGTGAATCGTGACATCACCGAGCGCAAGCGTTCAGAAGAGGAGATAAGAAAGAAAAACGAGGAGCTGGAGGCGTTTGTCTATATGGTGTCCCATGACCTGAAAAATCCAGTGGTCTCTATTCAGGGCTTCTGTTCTTCGATTTTGAAAAATCAAAGAGACGAGTTGAACGAAAAAACCCTCTTCTATCTCCAGCGGGTGCAAGCCAACGCCAGCTTGATGTCCAGCTTGCTTGAGGACCTGGTTGAACTCTCCCGAATCGGCAGAATAGAGGATAAGAAAACCGAGATTTCAGTTCAGCAGGTGATAAAGTCTGTCTGGGCTGGGGTGAGCACGTCTTTAGCCACTCAGGATGTGGAATTCATCTTGCCCAAAAACTTGCCCCAGGTATTGTATTCTGAAAAGAGACTTTACCAGATATTTTCTAATCTTTTGTCCAATGCTCTAAAATTTAGAGATGAAGATAGAAAGACCAAAGTAGAGATCGGACACCAGGAAGATAAGGATAATTATACGTTTTTTGTTCGGGACAACGGCATTGGCATAGAGCAGAAATATCATAATAAGATCTTTGAGTCTTTCTCTCAGCTTAAAGATACTAAGTCCGAAGGAACCGGGATGGGTTTGGCTATTGTCAAGAAAATCGTGGAGGCAAACCAGGGCAAAGTATGGGTGGAAAGCCAGAAAGGAGCAGGGAGCACATTCTATTTTACCATCCCTAAGAACGTATAGTCACCAAAAAAGGAGGAAAAATGGCAAAGAACAATACAGTTGTTTTATTGATCGAGGACAATCCGGATCATGTTCTGTTGATAAAGGAGGCTCTGGCCGTAAACAACATAATCAACGAGATCCGGGTGGTAGAGGATGGGGAAGAAGCTTTAGACTATCTCTTCAGAAGGGGTCAATATGTAGATCCACAGGAAAGCCCCCGTCCAACACTGATCATTTTAGACATCAAGCTTCCCAAGATGGACGGACAGGAGGTGTTGAAAATTATCAAGTCAGATCCCGGGCTTAAACATATTCCGGTAATTGTATTGACCACTACCACTCAGGAGGAAGAGATTGTCAAAAGCTACAAAAACGGCGCCAATAGTTATATTACCAAACCAATAGACCCGCAGGAGTTTTTTGATAAGATCAAAAAATTAAAAATTTACTGGCTGATAACCAACTGCATACCAGAAAATGGCTGAATTGAAAATAACCAAAACGAGGGGGTGAGAACATGAGTTCAAATCTGAAAGTATTAGTGGCGGATGATAACCCCGACCACGTCCAGCTTATAACCGAGATTTTAAATCAGGAATTAAAAGCAGAGGTGGAGGGTGTCACCAAGGGTGAGGAATGCCTGGAAAAGGTCAAAAAAAACAGATATGATCTTTTGCTTTTAGATTATCTCTTTCCTAAGATCAGCGGGCTGGACGTCTTAAAGGAGATAGTCGAAAAGGGCTATGATCTCCCGGTTATAATGATAACCGGTCATGGAAGCGAAAAAGTAGCCGTGGAGGCAATGAAGGCAGGCGCCATTGACTATATTGTCAAATCAGAGGATGGATTTCAGTCTCTTCCTTTTGTAGCAAAAAAAGCAATTGAAAAAGACCAATTAAGAAAGAGGCTGAGACAATCAGAAGAAAAATTCAAAAACCTCTTTGACAGCGCCAATGACGCTATCATATATCTGGATAAGTCCGGAAGAATTCTCGAAGTTAATAAACAGGCTGTAGATGTGTTCGGTGGGTCAAAAGAAGAAGTGTTGGGAAAGCATTTCACCAGGTTAGGTGTTTTTGCTCCCAGAGACATACCCACATTTATGAGCAATTTCGCAAACATTCTTGCCGGTAGAGAAGTCACTCAGGACGTATGCATCAAGAACAAAAAAGGCCAAGAGATAGCTTTAGAATGTTCAGCTTCCCTTATGAAAACGGATGATAAAGTCTCTGGCGTCATGGTTATCGCAAGAGACATCACCGAACGCAAGCGGGCGGAGGAGGCGCTGCGAGCATCGGAACAACGTTATAGACTCCTATTCGAACGGAATCTTGCCGCTGTCTACCGCACTACTTTAGATGGAACCGTTTTGGACTGTAATGAGTCGTTCGTTCGTCTCCTTGGTTACGACTCACGGGAAGAGGTCATGGCTTGTTGCGCTTCTGAGTTTTACTTTGACGTAGCCGACCCGGGAGGGGTTCATCGAGAAGCTTCGTAGGCAAGGCGCTCTCACCAATTTTGAATTCCGCATGCGGCGGAAAGATGGTAGCCCTGTCTGGATTTTGGAAAACGTGAGCCTGATCGAAGAGGAGGAGGATGCGTCGGCATACTTACAAGGAACCTCAATCGACATTACCGAGCGCAAGAAGGCAGAGGAGACACTTAAGAAAGAGCGACAGAGATTGTTTTCCGTTTTGGACATCATGCCTACGTTTGTTTACCTTCAAGCTCCGGATCACTCTGTTCGTTTTACAAATCGCAAATTCCGAGAATTGTTTGGCGATCCGGGCAACCGACCCTGTTATGAGGCATTCTATGGGCGAAAAGAGCCTTGTGATCCCTGTATCACGCTTCGAGTCTTAGAGACGAAGGCTCCTCAAGCCTGGGAATGGACCAGCAACGAGGGCCGCCTATACATGATTTACGAAGATCTATTCCCTAGCGAAGACGACGAGGATTTGGTCCTGGAAATCGGAGTAGATATCACCGAGCGCAAACGGGCGGAGGAGACACTGCGGGCGAGCGAACAACGATATCGGGGTCTGTTCGAGGATTCACCGATTTCGCTATGGGAGGAAGATTTCTCCGACATCAAAACGCACATCGACAGCCTACGAACTAAAGGCGTCAGAGATTTCAGAACCTATTTTCAGAATCATCCGGAAGTTGTTGCCCATTGTGCGGCCCAGGTGAAGGTCGTTGACGTGAATAAAGCTAGTCTGGAGTTGTTCAAAGCCAGAAGCAAGGAAGAACTTCAGCGTGGTTTAGATAAAACTTTCCGGCAAAAATCATACGGTGCGTTTAGCGAAGAACTTATTTCCCTCGCCGATGGAAAAACCATGTTTGAAACCGAAACCCTTACCCAAACCTTAACCGGAGACAAAAAAAATATCGCCTTGCGATGGACTGTGGCTCCAGGTTACGAGCAAACATACTCGAAGGTATTGGTTTCCATCACCGACATCACCGAGCGCAAACGGGCGGAAGAGGCGCTAAAAGAGTCCGAGGAAAAGTACAAGGCATTAATCTAGGCGGCTGGGAGGGCTGGTGAGGGAATTATCATCATCCAGGATAGTGGAGAGGGAGAAGCAGTGTTTGTTTTTGTGAACGACCAGTTTTGCAGGATGTCGGACCATTCGCAAGAGGAGCTGATAGGCAGGTCACCCTGGGACTTGGTCCCTCCCGAAATCTCTACACGCCTAAAAGATTGGTATAAGCGAAGGCACATGGGAGAGTCTCTTCCTACTCACTACGAGGCCGCAGGAGTTCGTAAAGATGGGACGGTTGTGCCCTTAGAGCTTAGTATAGTCACCATGCCCTGGCAGGGAAAGATAGCGACGGTGCTTTATTTAAGGGACATCACCGAGCGCAAGCGGGCGGAGGAGGCGCTGAGGGAGGGTGAGGAAAGATTTCGGGGAATAATTGAAAATGCACCTTTTGGCTATTACAGGGTGGGGAAGGACGAGCTATGGCAGTACGTAAATCCGGTGTGGGAACGTATGCATGGATTTTCATTGGAAGAAGTCGTTGGCAAGTCTTTCGAAATTACTCAAACGGAAGATGCAGTGGGAAAAGCAAGAGAAAACGTTCAACGGTCATTGGCTGGGGAAACCATAACCGGTGAGTTTAGTCGTCTCACAAGAAATGGCAGCATTGAATACCACAGTTTCAATATACAACCTGTTAAACACGGTAATGAAATTGTGGCAATTGAGGGTTTCATCAATGACATCACCGAGCGCAAGCGGGCGGAGGAGGCGCTGAAAGAATCGGAAAACCGCTATCGAAATCTTATTGAAAGCGCGCTTGACATTATCTATACCTTCTCTCCGGATGGGATCATTACGTCCCTGAACCCGGCATTCGAAACCATCACCGGCTGGAAAATTAAAGATTGGATCGGAAAATCCTTTACCGATCTTATTCATCCCGAAGAACTTTCCCCGGCAATGAAGCTGATTCAGGAAAGCATAGCCGGAAAGGAGCATCCACGAAACGAGTTCCGTCTGCTTACGAAGACCGGCGATTACGTTCCGTTAGATTTTAATGCTAACCCGCTGCTTAAGGATGGAAAACTTATTGGCT
>JALHUP010000164.1 GCA_022866585.1 Candidatus Zixiibacteriota bacterium
GTGGTTTCAAGATCGAGGGAGGACTTTCCTTGTGAAGTATTTAAGCAGGAAGAAGTTCCGCAAAGAAGACACAAGTATACCGCCTTTGTAGCTATCTCCCGCGGGTGTGATAATTTCTGTTCCTATTGTGTGGTCCCCTACGTTCGAGGTCCGGAAAGACACCGGCCCATAGCCCAAATCGTCAAGGAAATTCAGCTTTTGGCGGAATCGGGATGTAAAGAGGTTTGTCTGATTGGGCAGAACGTGAATTCATATAAATATGACGGAAATGATTTTGCGGATTTACTTCGCAAGGTTAATGATGAAACAAAAATCGAGTGGATCCGCTTCATGACCTCCCATCCCAAGGATTTATCCGAAAAGCTGATTGACCGAATGGCTTTTTTACCCAAAGTATGCGAGCATCTTCACCTCCCTTTGCAGTCGGGATCGGATAGAATCTTGCAAATGATGAATCGGGCTTACACCTCCAAAGATTATTTGAAGCTGGTCGAGCAAGCAAAGGCTCGGATTGAAAATTTAAGCCTGACCACCGACCTCATAGTCGGCTTTCCCACCGAGACCGAAGAAGACTTTAAGCAAACTTTAAAGATGGTGGAAAAAGTAGAGTTCGATTCAGCCTTCATGTTTCGTTATTCAGTAAGAGAAAAAACGAAAGCTGCTTCTTTTCCTGATGACGTTCCCGAAGAGGCGAAATTGGAAAGACTTCATACCTTAATTGACCTTCAGAAACAAATCTCCAAAAGAAAAAACCAAAGAATGATCGGGAAGATTTTAAAAGTTTTGGTGGATGGGAAGAGCGGAAGGGATAAAGATAAATTTAAGGGAAAAACCACAACTAACAAGACCGTGGTCATCCAAGCAAATGAAAATATTCTGGGAACAATCGCTTCCGTTAAGATATCGGATGCGGACAGTTTCACACTTTTCGGAAGGTTGGAGGAATGAGATTTGAGTATTGAGTTTTGAGGAAAAAAGAGAACAGCTTTGAGAAAAAGAGTTTCAGGATAGGGGATAAAAGGCTTACGCCTAAACTCCATTGAGTTGTTTAGCCCATCTTACAATATGGTTTTGAGATATGGAAAAGTTTTTTGAAATCATAGCCAAGTTTTTGTGCGAGTTTTTCCAGACAAGATATATTGCATTTTTTCAACTAAGCCAATCGAAGGATGAGTTAATTTTGAAATATGCCTCAGGTTTTCATCTGGAGTCGCAAAAGAATTTGAGGAGGCTCAGACTGTCCATCGGTGTTTTTCAGAGGCTTTTGTCCGCAGGATCCGCCTATGGCGGTGAAGAAAAAAACTTCCAAATTGAAAATGAAATCTTCAGGAATGAAAAAGAGTTTGCCTCTGGGGTGAAGATGGATGGACCGGAATCGATGATAGCTGTGCCCATTTTCACCAAAGGGGATATATGGGGAATACTATCAGTCTTCAGCCAAGAAAGATTTAGATTCAAAAAGCAAGACGGGGAGGTCTTAAATCTATGGGGGGCACAGATAGAAAAGCTTCAAGATTTTTTTTCCTCTTATCTTCTGACCAGATTAGAGGAGAGCTTGGTGCAGATTTTAGGAAACATCAAGCTCTTGAAATTTAAGCTAAGAAATAAAAAAGCCATTCAAACTTCAGATATCATAAATGCTTTAGACCATTTGGAGAATGCGATTCTTAAGACCAGCCGAAATCTCGACTCCTTCCATGAAAAACCTGCTTTTGAGGAGAAATCAGAAGAAAAGCCCGAAGAAGAGATATTGGCGGAAGAGGTGATAACCATCGAAGGAGAGAGGATACCTCCCTTGGAGAAGCGAACGGAGATCCGTTTAAGGAAGGTTTTGATCGTTGACGATCAACCCATTATAACCGATCTTTTGGTGGACATCCTAAAAGGCATGGGCTTGACTTTTGAGGTGGCTTGGGGTGGAAAAGATGGTCTCAAGATTTTTGCTAAAGATGGTTTCGATCTGGTGATAACCGATCTGGGTATGCCGGATATTTCCGGCTGGGAGGTTTCCAAATCGGTAAAAAAGCAAAATCCTTCTGTTCCGGTGATCCTCATCACCGGCTGGGGAGTGGAACCGGATTCTTATAAAGTGAAGGATTCAGGAGTTGATTTCGTCATAAATAAACCCTTTCAAATTGACCAATTGGAGAAAATAATAAGAAGTTTGGTAGATAAAAGAAAGGTAATTGGTTAAGCCGGAAATCAGCAAATATTCAAAATTTAAAATTCAAGACTCAAAATTATTCATCTTGAATATTGAATTTTGAATCTTGAATCAAAAACGAGGAAACCCATGCTAAAAACCACAGTGGTAGGAAATTACCCGAAAATAACAGAAGATAAAACTCAAGCAAATCTTCGCTTGGCTTTGAATAGATTCGATGAGAAAAAAATCACTTCTGAAGAATTGGAAAAAGTTTACCAGGAGACCATAAAAAGGGTGATAAAAGAACAGAAAGAAGCCGGATTGGATATCCTCACCGATGGACAGATCCGCTGGGACGATCTGGTCACACCCTTTGCCAAAAATATAGACGGCTTCAAAATCGGTGGGCTTTTGAGGTTTTTTGACAATAATGTTTATTACCGCCGACCTGTGGTCAAATCAAAACTCTCTTTTAAAAACTATTCAGTGGTGGAGGAATTCAAATTCGCCCAAAACATTTCATCCAAGAAGATCAAACCGGTGATAGTAGGAGCTTTCACTTTAGCTAAATTATCTTTAGATGAATTCTATAATGATGAAGAGAAGCTGGTCTTGGATCTGGCTGAAATTTTACATAAGGAAGCCATGAGGTTAGATCAAGAAAACGCCGAGATGATTCAGATTGATGAACCATCGTTATGTTACTATCCAGATAAAATAGATTTAGTGGAAAAGTCTTTGAGAATAATCACCCAGGGCTTGAAAACTAAGATCGCCCTTTATCTTTA
>JALHUP010000029.1 GCA_022866585.1 Candidatus Zixiibacteriota bacterium
GATTTGGATAATATGCCTTTTCTCATTTGAAAGGATTAAAATGAATTCCCAACAGATTTAACAGATTAATGGATTTCTTAAAAGTCTTTTCTGAAGACCTAATGGGCTTCAATCTGTTTCATCCATTCCATCTGTTGGGAATCGTCTTTTTTTCTAACTATTCCTTAAACTCAGGGAAGATCGCCTCTATGCCATCCCTCATAGTAATTATTCCCTTCATGCGATCCTCCTCATCCACCACCGGAAGAGCTAAGAAGTTATATTTCTTAAAGGTCTCGGCAACCTCTTTCACCGAATCATCTACCTTTAGTTTGATCAAGCGACGATTCATGAAACTATCTACTGGAGTTTCAGGCTGATTTAAAATCAGCTCACGTAGAGTTACCACCCCCACCAACTTTTCCTGGTTATCCTTTACGTAAATGTATGATATAGTATCTAGGGGATCGGTTGACTGCTTAAATATCTCCATAGCTTTTCCCACCGTGTCGGTTTGAAGGCAAGCCAAAAAGTCCGGCGTCATAATACTGCCAGCAGTTCCTTCCTCGAATTTTAAAAGCTCCTCCAACTCCACCCTTTTGTCTCTCTCCATCCCCTCGATCAGTTCATTCTTTTTCTCCTCCGGCAGATCCGAGAGGAGATCTGCCGCCTGGTCCGGTTCCATCTCTTCGATTACGTCCGAAGCATGTTCATCACTTAAGCCCTCGAGCAGTGAGAGCTTAGTCTCCGGATTCACCTCCTCCAAAGCATCCGCCTGTGTCTCCACATCCAAAGCATGAAAAACATAAGACCTCTTATGCTTGTCCAATTCTTCCAAAATGTCAGCTAAATCCGAAGGGTGAATCTCGGAGAGCTTACGGTGAGTGAGGTTAAGTTTTAATGCTTTCTTATGAGGATCATGGGAAAGGGGTTGAATGTATTTCCAGGATAGAAGTCTATCGGGAATCTGGTAGGCAAAAAACCAGTTGGTCAAGGCATCCACATACCTTAACCATCTTAACCTTCGGAATATCCCCCTTATCCCAAAATCGACGTGAACCAATCTGAGTTCGCTCTGGGCTAATAAAAGATGAAGATCATTCGCCCTCTCTATCTTTGCCCCATAGGTGTCCACCACCTGTTTATCCAGGATTTCGTCCCTTAAAAGTATCTCGCCCTCCTTTATTCCCAAATCCACACACTGTTCTTCAGCATCCTGTTTTAATCTGATCACGTTTCCATTGATGCTTTCCACGGTGTGCCAAGGAAAGGCTAACCGTTTTTGTGGTTCCTTCTGTCGAACGCAAACATATACCACAGCAGGGAAAAGCTCTCCTAACTTGGCTCTTAGATCCACCACCTTGCCGATAACTTTCCCTTCAGCGTTAATCACCCTTCGGTTCAAAATCTCCGAAAGGAAAACGAACATCTTTAAAATGTCTTTTTCCATCTTTGGTACAGTTGGAAATCCAAGGATTTCAGTGTTGGATTTAAATAACTAACCTTACCCTTCCATGGCCGAGGCTGAGAAAATATCAATCAATTATAACAAACGAATTAAATAAATTGACATCATTGCCCTCCCCCTGCCCCCTCCCATCAAGGGAGGGGGAAATTTATGAAGTCCCCTCTCCTCTTGTGGGAGAGGGTTAGAGCCTGCCCTGAGCGAAGCAAAGGGGTGAGGGGTATGTAAACTTATTTCTTACGTTTGTATTAGTTTTTTAATTCCCCACAGGATTAAAAGCACCGGCCAAAAGCGGATTATATCTCGACTCACAAATCCCAGATTGTGAAACAAAATGAAAAGCCCCCCTAATACCAGAACTATACCCCAAAATACCCTTCCTCTCTTAGGGTGATATTCGAATTTAGACATTTGGTCCTCCTGTGATCATTTATAATTCCGGATTAAAATATGATAAATTCAAATCCTTGTCAAATAAAAAAGATGGGCTTTAAAAGAGTCGCACATTTATTAGATCGTCCCCGCCTATGGCTGGATTTTAAACAACTTTTATTAAGAACTCTGCGTAGCTTACACGGGAGCGAGGGGATATTTAAATGTGTAGTTTTAGTCATAAAATTTCTTAATTAACGGACAAAAGAAAAAGTTTGACTTTGGGAGAGTGTTGTTTATATTATAAACTTATATTAAAAAGAAAGGAGAATCTTTATGGGAACCGAGTTGGATTTAGCTGTTGAAGATATCAAAGAGAGATTGGGAAAACTAAGGGACTATCTTTGATCTGGAAGAAAGGGAAAAAAGAATAACCCAATTGGAAAAGCTCTTGCTTCAGCCTGACTTTTGGAATGACAACCAAAAAGCACAGGCGATTTTGAAGGAGGTCAGCTCTCTAAAGAGATGGTCAGAAGGATGGCGGGATCTTTCCAAAAAGTTGGAGGATGTTTCCATATTAAATCAACTGGCTACTCAGGAGGAAGATACTCAAGCTCTAAAAGAGGTGG
Organism: Candidatus Zixiibacteriota bacterium; assembly: GCA_022866585.1. Classification (GTDB taxonomy): domain Bacteria; phylum Zixibacteria; class MSB-5A5; order MSB-5A5; family SM1-73; genus SM1-73. The sequence continues at coordinate 2,446 of JALHUP010000029.1, forward strand.
AGAAGAGTTTAGCTGATCTAAAAAAAGAACTGAATGATTTTGAGTTTCAAACTCTACTTTCTGGAGAGGACGATGCCAAAAGCGCTATCCTTTCCATCCACCCTGGAGCTGGCGGAACAGAGTCTCAGGATTGGGCGCAGATGCTTCTGCGCATGTATCTGAGATGGGTCGAAAAGAAAGGTTATGGACATGAGGTGATCGACTTCCAGGCCGGCGAGGAGGCAGGGATCAAAAGCGCCACCATAGAGGTAACTGGCGAGTATGCCTACGGATTTTTGAAAGGGGAAAGTGGAGTGCACCGGCTGGTGCGGATCTCTCCTTTTGATGCCAACAAAAGGAGACATACTTCTTTTGCCTCGGTATTTGTCTATCCCGAAATTGAAGACAATATCACGGTGGAGATAAAGGATGACGATTTGAGGGTCGAAACTTTCCGCGCCTCAGGCGCCGGCGGACAACATGTGAACAAGGTCAGCTCCGCTGTTCGTATCACCCATATGCCCACCGGCATAGTGGTTCAGTGCCAATCCGAAAGATCTCAGTTCAGAAACAAAGACAACGCCTTAAAAGTTTTGAAATCCAAACTTTACCAGTTTTATAAAGAGAAAGAGGAAGAAAAGCAAAAGAATTTAGAAAGCCAGAAAAAAAAGATCGAATGGGGAAGCCAGATAAGGTCGTATGTTTTTCAGCCATACACCATGGTCAAGGACCACCGCACCAACATGGAGACCGGCAATCTTCAAGCGGTGATGGATGGCGAGATAGATGAATTCATACGGGCTTTTTTAACCCAAAAGAAAAACGCTTGCTAATACAAACGCAAGAAATAAGTTTACATACCGCTCACCCCTTCGCTTCGCTCAGGGCAGGCTCTAACCCTCTCCCACAAGGGGAGAGGGGACTTCATAGATTTCCCCCTCCCTTGACACTTCGTCCTGAGACTCAGTGTCGAAGGATGGGAGGGGGTCTGGGGGAGGGTGATGATGTAAATTTATTTAATTCGTTTGCTATAAAATGAAGAAGGCGATGGGCAATCAATTTTATGGAAGATTGAAATAAATTACTAAAAGGGGAGGAAAAATTTATGGAATGTTGGAAATGTGGAGAAAGTGTAGAGGTAGGGGAAAAGATTCAAAGGAAGGATGTTTGCCCCCATTGCGAGGCTGATCTGCGCTGTTGCTACAATTGTAATTTCTACGACAAGGAAGCAGAGCACCAATGTAAAGAACCGCAAGCCGAATGGGTCAGATACAAAGAGCGGGGCAACTTCTGTGAATTTTTTATGCCCAAACAGATATTTTTCAAAATGGAGGAAAAACCACTGGATAAGGAGGATCTGAAGAAAAAAAAATGGGATTCGCTTTTCAAAGATGAATCAGGAGAGACTTAGGACCCAATGACCCCGCCGTTGGCGGGGTCCCTCCATAATACTTCCCCCGATTTATCGGGGTGGTTTTTCAATAGTTCCCGAAGGTTTACACTCTAAAAGATCGTTATTTTTCGATTGGACATGCCTGAAAAGAGAAGCCTTACTAACTTATTAGACAAAAAACAGTTCATCTTAGCATCTAGTTCGCCCCGAAGAGCCCAGATTTTAACCAGGGAAAAAGTCAGATTCGAGATCAAGATACCAGACAGTTCCAAAGAAGAAAACATCTTTTCCGACCTCAAGGCACAGAATTCGTGTCCGGTTACACATGTTTTGGAGCTGTCCAGAATAAAAGCTCAAAGCGTGGCAGATGAAGTTGCAGATGGAATCATCTTGGGGGCTGACACCATAGTGGTTTTGGAGGGGGAGATTTTGGGAAAGCCCAAGAACAAGAATGGGGCTTTATCCATTTTGAAAAAGTTAAGTGGAAGAATGCACCAAGTTTATACAGGAATCACCCTGATAAATAAATCTACTGGGAAGATGATCTCCGATTATGACGTAACTAAGGTTAAGTTCAAACAATTAGATGAACAAAAGATCTTAGATTATATTGCCACCGGGGAACCGATGGACAAAGCTGGCGCATACGGAATACAGGGAATGGGAAGTTTTTTGGTGGATCACATAGAGGGGAGCTTGGACAATGTCATTGGTTTGCCCACAGAAAAACTTCAAAAGATGTTGAGTCGGCTCGTGTGAAGTTTAAGCGGGATCACAAGACACCTAAAAAGAAGATTAGCTATGTTTCAATATGATGATGGAGAAAGCCAAGACACCATTGGCTCAATATTACGCCAACAGAGGGAAAACAAGAAGCTGAACTTAGAAAAGATCGCAGAGGAGTTGAAGATACGACCACAGTATTTGGAAGCACTGGAGAAAGATCAATTCGAGCTTTTGCCTGGGAAATTGTATCAAAGGTCTTTCTTAAAAGCCTATGCCCAATTTCTAAATTTGGACCAGGATCATATTCTGAAAATGTTTGAGCAGTATGGAAGTTCCAAAGAATCCTTTCGAAAAGAACCTGAGGGAACTTTACCAGTGGGGAAGAGAGTATTGGAAGAATCTATTAAAGAGGGGTCAACTTTACAAACAGAACCTCGATTTAGCCAAAGCCACGCAGGTTACTGGTTCGCTATATGGGCAGGACTGGTTTTGGGGATATTTTGTTTAATATATTTGGCAAAACCCGGGATGAAGAAAAAACATGATATTGCATCAGAACTCTCCGCCTCAGCTATAGAAAGTCGGAAGGGAAAGCCGGAAGTTGTGGATACCACCTCTTTTCTCTGGCGTCTTGATAATCTGTTAACC
>JALHUP010000165.1 GCA_022866585.1 Candidatus Zixiibacteriota bacterium
AATGTATCTGTCCTCTGTCACCCCCCATGATGCCCATCAGATTTTTCATGCCCAGGGTCAATTTAGGAAGTCCATGATGTTTGGCAATGGGGACGTTGATCAAAACGTCGGCCTCGATTGCGGGCTTATACATATACCATTTCTTCAATACCTCGCCTTGCGGGAATTTCATCATGGAAAAGCCGGTATCGACCACATAGCTTACCTCGGCTCCTGCTTCTGATGCCGATTTCTTTATGCCCGAATTTTCATAACAGCGGGAAGGGGTATTGCAAGTGCGATCAAAAACCTTCACCTTCCTGGCTCCACATTCCAAGCACATCTTTACCACTTCAGCCACAACCTCCGGGTTAGTATCAGCCGCCTGCTCGGGATTTCTATCCCAACCGATGTTGGGCTTGACCACTACAATATCGCCTTTAGAAACAAATTTCTTCATTCCCCCCAAAAGCTCCATGGCCTTGCGGGTCATCAAAGCTGGTGTGCCATTGGAAACCACCGCTAAGTCGGGAAGGCTCTCTCCTTCTCCGGATTGACCAAAGACTTCTGCCAAACCAAAATCTGACAAACCTAAAACAAAAGCTGTCCCCACTGAACCTTTAATAAAATCCCTGCGGGTTAACATTGTGCCAGGAATCTTTTCTTCTTTCTTTTTCATCTTTTAGTCCTTATGATGGAGTGTCCGCCTTTAGGTCATCAACTATTTAACTTTTGTTCGTGCGGGAATTGGATTTCCCGCACCAACTTAAAAACCGCGAAAGCAAGCTTTCGCACTCCAAAACCACTTTTTCAACAGTCCCTTTAGGTGGACTAAAACTTTTTCCGTTACGAAAAATCAATGGACAAGCTGAAGCTTGACAATCCAGCTTATTCCAAAGAATTCTTTACCGAATCCAAAAGCTGGAGAATGATCTTTTTGTCCTTGCCCTCAAAGACCAGCAGTAGATAATTTTTTTCTAAATCCATGCCCACCAATTTTCCCTCTTCTATTTCAATTATTTTGGTCTTTTCTGAGGCTTCATTTTTCAAATAAAATTTATTAAAGCTTTCATACGCATCCTTTGCCTTCTTATAATCGGGATATTTAATCAAGAGAAGCTTTAAAATCTGTTCATCAAACTTAAAATCGGCTAAAAGGCAATCGGTTTCATCGCTTAAATTGAGAATGTTTTTATCGGAAACAAAATAAAGATTATTCAAAATGATCTGTTTATGAAAAAAATGATCTGAATTGGGGATCTGATTATCTTTTGGGATTTTTGACAAAAGCTCAGGGGGTTTTCCTTTGGTCTTTATTTTTCGGTCTATCTCTAATCCGAATTTAAGAATTGTCTCTTTTAGATTATCCTGAGAGCCAAGAATTCTCACCAAAAATCTCCCCTTCCAAAATCTCAAAAGACCATATCCGTAAACCCCTTTCTGACCAAGTTGGACCATCTCTCCTTCCTGATCAAAGGAGAAAAGACCATAGGCGTCGGGGGATGAATTCATTTGATAAATTTCTACGGTGAGTGGATTTTTTCGCACAGAATCGGCAGAATCGGATAAGTATCTTTGCACCGCCAATTTTTGAAAATCATAAGCCGAATAAAGCTCCGCCCCTCCATCCATGTAGTCAAAAAGATTCTTGCGATCGTAAATTTCAGGTCCTATGGATCCTGCGGACTTACCGGACCGGACCCAGCCATCTTTTCCCCCAGGCAAAAGATTAGTCAGATTTTCTTGGGCACAATTCAAATTGAGAGCCAAAAGTATTGCCACCAAGGTGAAACCCAGAATTTTAATCTTCAACTTCATAAAATGTGTATAACCGGCGTTAAGATACTTGTCAAGACCTTTTTAGTGAACCTTTTGAGAAATACGAGCAGGGAAAAACTGGAGTGTCCACCTTTAGGTGGACCATCTAAAAGTTCACTCTCTTTTCTCCGCCAAAGGCGAGGCTTCTGTGATATGCCCGTACGGACATGGGTTAGACCAGTCTGGAAACATGAACTTAGCAAAAGTCGGGAAACCAGCGAGTTGGAGTCTCGTCGGCCCAGTTTTTTTCATATCTATTGATTAAAAATCTGTTAGCCCCATATAAATGTTTTTATAATGCTCTTGGTTCTGGATTATATTTGCAGTAAATTGACTATTGATCAATGGGACAGCCCCGTTTTGCCAGAAGTTTATCTAGATTGCTTGGGCCCTTTCCCGCTCGACCGCCTGTGCTTCCGAAATTTCAATATGGCTTTTTTCGCTCGAGAGATATGTATAAAGTGCAGGTATAATAAACAGTGTCAAACCCAGAGAAAACAGAAGCCCACCGATAATCACAATTCCCATCGATGCACGGCTTTTGGCGGCAGCACCGAGGGCCAGGGCGATCGGTAGGACACCGAAGACCGTCGCCAGACTGGTCATCAAGATCGGTCGGAATCGCTGGGAGGCAGCGTCGACCACGGCTTCCCTGATCGATAATCCTTTAGCTTTGCGTTGATTGGCGAATTCAACGATCAGGATGCCGTTCTTGGTCACGATGCCCACCAGAGCGATAATACCTATCTGGCTGAAGATGTTTAATGTTTGACCAAACAGCCAGAGCGACAGAATTGCCCCGGCGAGCGCCAAAGGCACTGTGAACATGATGGTCAACGGATCACGAAAACTCTCAAACTGCGCCGACAGGATCAGATATACTAAAATCAACGCCAGCACAAATGCGAAGACCAGAGTGTGCGAGCTTTCCGCATATTCCTTGGCAGTGCCGGCCAGGCTGGTCGAAAATGACTCATCCAGCGTGCCGGAGGCGATTTTGTTCATCTCGTTGATCCCATCGCCGAGAGTGTATCCCTTCGCCGGAGACGCTGACACCGTCGCGGCTATGTAACGATTGAAGTGATAGAGCTGCGGCGGGTTGCTCCGATAGGACAGCTTCACGATGTTGTCTATTTGAATCAATTCTCCCCGGCTGTTCCGGACATAGATGGAGCTTAAATCCAGCGGCTCATCGCGATCCGTCCGGTCCGCTTGCGCAATCACTGGATACTGTTTGCCGTTCATGATGAAATCACCGTATTGTTGTCCGCTGAAATAAAGCTGCAGCGTCTGAGCAATATCCCTGACCGTAACGCCAAGTGCCCGGGCCCGATCCCGGTCAATTTCGATAGTTAATTCTGGCTTATTGAATTTCATATCCAAATCCGCCACCTGAAACACCGGATCGGTCTGAACCTTATCCATAAAGCGAGGTAACGCCTCCTTTAACTTATCCAGCGTCGGCGCCTGGATGACATACTGCACAGGCAGCCCTCTCCCGCGACCACCTCCGATAGTCTGTTCCTGAGTCACGTAAGTTCTCGCAAAGGTATAGTTCTTGAATTCACTGGTAAGCGCATCGGCAATTTCCTGCTGGCTTCGCTTTCGGGCACCAGGGGGCACCAGGCTGACTCTGACAAAGCCGCTGTTCACACCACCACCGCCCATTCCACCACCGGCCACTGAAACGATCACATCCTTCTCCGGCAGCGTGTCGACAATCGCCAATACTTTTCCCATGTAATCATACATCGCCTCATACGATGTCCCCTCGGGAGCGGTGGAACTGACCATCAGCCGGCTCTTGTCCTCCATGGGCGCCAGCTCCGAGCGGAGCAGTGATCCCAGCCCAAAAATTATCGCCACCGAAGCAGCCATGATCACCGGCGCTAACCATCTCCTGTTGATGAACCGGCGCAAAGCTCGGTGATAACCCGAGATCAGCCGATTGAACCATTTCTCGCTTAACTCGAACAGCCTGTTCTCATGTTCGGTCTTATGCAAAATCCGCGCGCTCATCATCGGAGTCAAGGTAAGGGACACGAATGCGGAAATCAATACCGCGCCGGCCACGACCACCCCGAATTCCCTGAATAATCGTCCGGTAAGACCCTGCAAAAACATGATGGGAAGAAACACCGAAGCCAGCGTAATGGTGGTTGAGATGATCGCAAAATAAATCTCTTTCGACCCTTGGAACCCGGCCTCAAGCGGATTCATGCCCTTCTCAATTCTTTTGTAGATGTTTTCCAGCACCACGATGGCATCGTCCACCACGATACCCGTGGATAACACAATTGCGAGCAAAGTAAGGATGTTGATGGAGAAGCCGGCGATGTACATGATGAAGAAGGCGCCGACAAGCGATATGGGAATGGCCAGCATGGGGATGATGGTGGTCCGCCAGTGGCGCAAGAAAATGAAAATCACCAGCAATACCAGAAGGAATGCGATCAGGAGGGTTTCAACCACTTCGGATATGGCTTTTCGGATGCTGGCCGTGGTGTCCATGGCGATGGTTACTTTGATATCTTCCGGCAGATCTTTCTTTATTTGCTCCAGACGACTATAGAATGCGTCGGCGATGGCAATTTGGTTTGATCCGGATTGGGGAACGAGGACGACTGATACCATCGGAATACTGCCGTTGCCGAGCATGATGGAGCGCTCATTTTCCGCGGTCAGAACGGCTCTGCCAACGTCTCTAAGTCTGACCACCGATCCGTCTGCTTCTTTGATGATGAGTTCGTTGAATTCTTCGGGTGTCGACAACCGGCCAAATGTTCGTATGGGCAGTTCCGTGTTATAGCCCTCGATGCGACCAGAAGGCAGCTCGACATTTTCCCGGTCCAAGGCATTCTTTACGTCCAGTGGTGTCAAACCTTGTGAAGCCAGACGTGCCGGATCGATCAAGAGTTTGATGGCGTATCTTTTTTCGCCCCAGATGCCGACCTCACTGACCCCGGGTATGGTCTGCAAGCGTTCCTTGAAGACGTCGTTGGCCAGAGCCGAAAGCTCCAGCAGGCTGCGCTTGTCGCTCTGAACGGTTATAGCGACGATCGGGCTTGCATCCGCATCGGCTTTGGAAACAGTGGGAGGATCGGCGTCCGGAGGGAGATCGTGTATAGCTCGCGAGACCCGATCGCGCACGTCGTTCGCCGCCGCCTCCATGTCGACGCCCAGCTCAAACTCGACGGTGATCCTGCTTCTGCCGTCACTACTGGAAGAAGTGAGCGAGCGAATGCCCGCAATGCCATTGATCGACTCTTCGAGCGGCTCAGTGATCTGCGACTCAATGATGTCGGCGTTGGCGCCGGTATACGAGGTACTAACCGTGATGATGGGGGGATCGACATTGGGATACTCGCGCACTCCCAGATAAGAGTAACCGATTACCCCAAACAGGACTACCAAAAGAGATAATACTATTGAAAGAACGGGGCGATTAATACATACGGACGGCAGGTTCATGGAAGGCTACTTTTGAGCGCTTTTGAGGTCTTTTATCTCGACCGCTTTGCCATCGGCGAGCTGAAGCAAGCCGGTAACGACAAGAGTATCCTGCGGATTTAATCCTTCCATTATCTGGATACTGTTTTCGGTTCGGATGCCAGTTTTGACCTTAACCGAGCGAACTTTACCATTAACGCAGATAAAAACTTTTTCTCCATTCATTTCCGGGATGACCGATCCTGAAGGAATCACTAT
>JALHUP010000166.1 GCA_022866585.1 Candidatus Zixiibacteriota bacterium
GTCCTCTGGTTTTCCCAATGCCTCAATCTGACGGGAGAAAACCTGTTCGAAGCCAAAATCGTTGGCACAGGCAGTGAGGACAAAGTTATCGCTGGAAAGGGCAATGGCGGGAAGAGCGGTGCGGGTATAATCCGAAGATAACCTCACCACTAACTCACCTGCGAAATGTTGAGCATCTGCGGCAGAACCACCGTTGCCACATAGCAAAATCTTTCCCCCGTTTTTTATGCACCCTGCCAAGATCTCGGAGATTTCGATTATCTTTTCGGAAAGCTCATCCTTAATTTTTCTCTTTAAGACGATACTTTCTTCTATCTGGTTTTGCACCACATCCAATTTTTTTTCTTTTATCTTGTCCATACATTAAAGTCTTAAGCTTTATCTTGTTTCTTTATCCAAATATTCTTTTGCCATTTTTAAGAAATCATACGTAAGGTTCAAAACCAATTTGGCAGTATTTTTGTCGATAACCTTTTCTATGTCATAATCCGCAGTTCGCCTCAGGGCGAAAAGTTCAATCAGTATTTTATGATATTTGGCGTCAATTCTATTCTCTTTCACAAATTCTTTGCCGAAATCAGCTATAACAGCTTGATGAGAGGAATATTCTTTTCCTTTGGTAAGAAGGATGGCACTGGCAAGGTTAAAAATGGCATAATAACCTCGGCTTACTGATCCACCATATAACCCTTGGTCAAAGAGAGCCTTTTGCTCTTTCAATATTTGATTGGCTTTGTTGAGATGTTTTCTTATTTTTTGATCTACTTCTTTTTCCATAATCGAATTCCATCCTGGGAGATGTTCGTAAACAGAAGAGTTTTTAGTTGTGAGTGGGTTTTATATCTCTTCGCATCCATAACCAGAGCAGAAAGAACCACATCAAATTTCAATGAGACAAAAGCAGATAGACTTTGTATCCTCTCCCAGTTTTTAAGATTCTCTTGATCAATTAAAACTAAAACGTCAATATCAGAATACCTTCTATAATGTCCTCTGGCTCTTGACCCAAAAAGGGTTAATTCCTTGACCTGGCCGGACATTCTTTGGACCACTAAGGAGACAAATTCGGCTACCGCTTTCCTCTCCCTTTTTTTGAGAATCTTCTTGCCATCATTCTTTTGCTGTCGTTTTTTTACACTCATATATGATCTCCATGGGCTTAGTGGTGTGCATAGAGGCATCGAGGATTTCAATAGAGATTATGCGCCCCTCTTTATCATAGTCGACAATTATCCCTTCTCTCAGCTCGTCACTTTCTTTTACAAAACCTTTTCGGAGTATGAAATTCACAGTATCAGTTTCTGGATCATAAATAGCTTTCATTATGTTTTAGTCCTCTTAACGCCTGTATGGTTGGATATTCTTCACTAGGACGGGGGTGTCTGCCCACATGCATCAGAGCGAACGATCATCTTTTTCAGTTTGAGTTCTCACAAATTCTCTTTCATGCTTAAAATGGATAGCCTCGGCAAATTCTTTTATGATGGAATCGTCTTTTTCCAAGGCATTTCCGATCACCACAAAGCTTGCCCCATTCTCCACTTTTTTATAAGCGACCCCCGGTTCCGTTATCCCTCCCCCCACTATTATGGGAATGGAGATGAAATCTCTGATTTCCCTTATTATCAAATCCGGGACTGGATTTTCCGCACCCGAACCCGCCTCTAAAAACACAAATTTCATCCCTAAATATTCTGCGGCCAGAGCATGAGCTTTGGCTATATCAGGTTTGTCTTTGGGAATCGGCTGGGTGTCGCTCATGAATTGGACCGAGGTGGTTTTTCCCGACTCTATGATCAGATAGCCGGTGGGGATAGGCTCCAGACCGAACTCTTTTATCATGGGGGCGGCTTTCACCTGTTCCCCTATCAAAAGATGAGGATTTCTTCCACTCACTAAAGAGAGAAACAAAATCGCATCCGCATATTTGGAGACCTGATTGGCATTTCCCGGAAAGATTATCACCGGAAGATTGACATTTGATCTTATCTGTTTTATGGATTCATCAAATCTGCTGGATAAAAGAAGGCTGGAGCCTACCAGAAATCCATCCGCTCCGCCTTTTTCCGATTTTTTAGCTAAACCTACGATCTCCGGGATGCCCAATCGATCTGGGTCGAGCAACACTAAAAAACCTGCCCCTTTTTCATTTTTGATATTCAAAAGCTGTTGATATATCGACATAAGTCTCCGTTCACCTCTCCCTCTGTTTCCCCCTCTCTACACTTGTGGAGAGGGGGACTAAGGGGGAGACGTTTCCAATCACGCCCAATGAATTGGGCAACTACCTTATCATTTTTTTCATCTCAAGATCCTGCGGACAATCTCAGGCAGGCTACCTAAAGCCTCATTGAGCTTTTCCAAATCTTTTCCTCCTCCTTGGGCTAAGTGCGGTTTTCCACCACCTGTTCCGCCCACTATCTTAGAGACCTCTTTTACCACCTCGCCAGCTTTGATTCCTTTGGTTTGGATTAAATCATCAGTTACAGTTGCCACCAAAACGATCTTGCCGTCGATGATCCCTGCCAAAACTCCGATAGTGAATTTAAGTTTTTCCCTTATCGTATCAGCCAACTTCAAAAGATCGTCTCGATTTTCCACTTCAGCCTTGTGAGCGATCACTTTGATTCCGTTTACTTCTACAGCAGTTTCAGCTAATTCTTCGATTTTGGTCTTTGCAGATTCTTTTTGAGTTTCTTTGATTTTCTTCTGTAACAGCTTGTTAGTTTTAATCAAGCTTTCAACTTTATCTTTTATATTCTCTGGGGTCGATTTTAATATAAAAGCTA
>JALHUP010000167.1 GCA_022866585.1 Candidatus Zixiibacteriota bacterium
GATCTTAAGTTTCTGGGCTGTGCCCCAAACCAAATCGACTATCTTTTTGGCATATCTGCTCGAATATCCTTCTTTATAAATGTTTAAATCTTTGTCACCGATCATGTCCAAAAGAATGCCGAACTCTGGTTTATACTCCCCTTTGTTTTTAGCAAAATATTTAGAGCCCAAACAGAATTTTTCCAACTCTCCTTCCGGACCATAGTCCTCCCCATCAAATAAAATTATATCCACTCCCCATTTGGGTCTTTTTTGTGAAACGATTCTTGCCATCTCCAGAAGAACTGCCACCCCGGATCCTCCATCATTGGCACCCAAGATTGGTTTTTCCCGTAAAGAAGAATCTGGGTCTCTGTCGGCTGTGGGTCGAGTATCCCAATGAGCGCAAAGGAGTATCCTCTGTTTTTTGTCCGGATAAAAAGAAGCTATGATATTGGTCAACTCCAATTTTTTCCCCCCACTCGTGTCCTGATAAACAAACTCTTGTGTTTTGACTAAATTAGTATTTCGCCTGAGCTTGTCAAACAAATATTTTTTGGTTCTTTGGTGTCCTTCGGATCCTGGATTTCTGGGACCCAACTGGCATTGAGCAGTCAAATATTGGAAAGCTTCCGACCCGTCGAACTTCGGTGGAGAATTGGAGGCACAACTATAAAATAAGACCAGAAAAAAAAGAAGCCCCCATTTTATTCTCTGAGCTTTCAAGCTGTGGGACATCTGTAATCCAGTTCAAGATTCAAAGTTCAAAATTCAAGATTCAGAATATGACATCTTGAATCTATCGAGTTAATCACAAGAAATTTTAAAATCTAAGCGTCAACCAAATTCCCAATTCTCTGGTGTGCGTCTTCCTCTTAGTCTTTTTGTCATTCGAATCAAGCCACTTGGCGTTAAATCCCCCTGTCACCTGCTGGGAGAAACTATACCCGGAATTAACAATTATGGATAGCAGACTCCCTTCTGCTATGGTGTTGTATCCCTGTCCACCAACAGACCTTTTTTGTTTGTTGCTGGTTAAAGCAATGTTGAGAGATAAACTGAGTTGACTTTTGAATCTTATCTTTCTCAAGAATGGAATTTTCATCCCCTGGGGAGCACTAAAGGAATAGCTGTTGCTCAGGGAAATAGAAGTGGCATAATTTTTGGTGGCGTTTCGGTTATGGCCCGGATTCTGCAGGCCCTGATCGGTGCTATAATCTTTCTTTATATTTAAGTTCGTTGTCGCTCCATTTTTCCAACTGCGGGAAAAGGCGGCTTCATGAAAGAATCTTTCCGAGGTGCTCTTACTGAGAAGTTCCCCAGTTTTTTCTTTTTCGCTTTTGTCCTCCTTTTTGCTATAATCGAACCTATAAACTGCGGAGTTAACAATTTTTTTTAAGGGCCAGATTTTCGCCAAATTGCTCCACCCAAAATCGAAATCGGGAAAGATGGTGCTGGTGCTTTTATTATCCCCAGTGGAGGTGTTGGTTTTCCCGATGCTCTTAGAATAGCTGAGATTGATTTTTGTGCCCAGCAGTCTTATTCCGCTTCCGGCAGTATAGCTTTCCTGAGCGGTAATTCCATCCGTGGATTGAGACGTGCCCTTTCTTCCTACCTTAGGATCACTTGTAAAGCCTAAGCGATATGCCAGGGGGGGGCGGGACAAAAGCCCACTTCTGGAGAAGTTCTCACTTTTCTGATATGAACCCGCCACCGGATCTATCCTTTTGGTCAGATTTCCCAATAGCTTAAGCGGGTTCAGACTAATCCCTTTCTTTTCGCCTGTCTTCCCTCCGCTTCCGAATAAACTCTGCCAAGTAAAGGTAAAATCAGCTCGTTTAGTATTGCTGTTGGTAACCCTTCTGGTTCCTGCTACGTTATGTTGGTCTGTACGATCAGAATTTTCATTATATCTTGAGTCAAAAGAGAATCGAGTGGCCAAAAACTTGACCCATTGAGGATTGTAGCTTAGTTTAAAGGTTTCGTTAAAACTTGTTTCTATTCCCAATTTGGCGTTTTTCGGAGTGAACGAAAATTTTATGGTCTGTGGATCACTGATATCTCGGGCAGTTGACATGGTGTAAGTTACAGGTATGCCTTTTATCGGATTGGCCTGAGCGTTCATACTCCCGTTGAAAGACCGACTGTAAGTGCGAGTTATAGTTCCCACATTGTCTACTTTATAGCTTTTGGCTCCATTCATTGTGCCACTGAAGTTGAGGCTGGTAGGCAATAACGAAAACTTGGTCTGGATAAGAGATTTAGGCAGAAGAGAAGTCTTTGCCCATCCCAAAGGAGCAAAGGAAAGCTCCTTTATATTTGAAAGATTATAGCCGCCTCCCATGGTGTACCCACTGCTCTTATTCACCAGCGTGTTGATATCTTTACTTGAGGAGGCACTATAAGAAAAACTTGTGTTCATTCTCTTTAAGGTCAGACCCAATAGCCAATTTTTGGTCGGTTTACTGAAGGATGGGGTGAAACTGATACCCCGGCTTATCTTCTCGGTCTTTTCTTTTTCTCTCAGCTCTTTGGGAAGGATTATGTCTGAACCGGTCTGCCATTTAGGTAAGGTGAGAGCTCGAGAATACGTGAACGAGAAGGGGAGGGAGTATCCAAAAGAGTAAGGCAAAAACCTGTGTAGCTGGACACCTGAGATATACAAGCTATAATTCTTGGAGGAGTTGTAACCTTCTTTTTTTTCCCCTAGTCTGCGATATTCGGCGTCCGTTTTTCCGAAACTAAAGTTTAGATTACACAAATCTGCCAGCTGGGCGTTGATGGTGAAATCCCCGGCCAATCCCTTTTCTTTTCTTATATCTATGACCCTCAGCTCGTCCACCCAAATCTCACCGGTAATAGGTTCAGATCCGAGCGAATCGGCATTTATCACCCCCATCCAAAGCCACTTCACTTGGGAAAGGGTGGGACTGCCTTTCACTCGATAGTGTCCGGCGGTAGTGTCTACGGAGTCCGCCCGATGACTATTCAAGGCGTAAGCTTTCAAGGCGGTGATTTTCTCAAAATCTATTACTACTTCATTCCCTTCCCACCCAGGGACGACCGGGGCACGATATTCATAAAAGTTAGTGGAGTCTTGCCCCAATCTTAAGAAAAATTCTACGTTGGCTGTATCTTCCGGTCCATGCACGAACATCTTCAGGTATCGATAATTAGTGTAATCCTCTCTATCATATAGAAAACGGTAAGCTGAACCTTGATAGAGAGGTTTCAAATTTGTATACTTTAAAACCAAAGATTGCTCCATTCCCCTCACTTGGGTTTGTCTGTTCAGAACTCCTGCCACCCCGGGGGGAGGCTCATAACCTGGGTTTTCATGGGTATTTATCACAAAGACATCGAACTCCCCTTCCTCTGCCGGAGGTTCGTCTAAGGGCAAAGCCCTCTGACGGGAACTGAGATTAGAAATACCCAAATTTTGCCATCTATTTCCCACCAGTTGAAGAGAGGCAATTTGCACGGTAGTTTGTTCGGAAGAGGAAAGCCAAACTCTGGCGAACCTGATATCCCCCCAAGACGGTGTTCCCACCTCAGTAGTATAATTCCCGGGCTCCTTTAAAGGAATCCGGTAAAGTCTCCAGCCGGTATTATCTTTTGGGTCCGCCAAGAATTTATTCAAAGGATCACTTAAATCAATAGAGTATTCATAGTAGTTGTTTGCAACATCCAGGACGTTGTTGGAGTTTATGTCTTCGGTATCCGGGTGCCTGCCCCAGTCTGGATCATCCCGGTTACCTTCCGTGCCGTTGATGTGGGAGTAATCGTACCGGTTGCTATAATTCCAATCGTCTCCAGAGGGATCGGGCAGTGCGGCGCTATAACCGGGTTCTTGGGGATCGAAAACCCCATCTAATCCCGTATCCTCGTCATCATCCAGAAGTCCGTCCTTCTGCCCATTCCTCTCTTTATCCTCCGTGTTTAATACTCTGTCTTGGCTGATGTCTTCGCTGATCTCCCCTAAATCCACGTTCAATACCCCTTTATCTCCATTTAACCAAATCTCCAAAAATTTGGTTCTGGTTTGATCATAGGCTCCCGCAAAGAAAGCCCGCATTATTCCGCTCCAATGGGAGCTAACTTGGGTAGTATCAAAGAGGTTGTTGGATGGACGGTGAGATTCATTTGGAAAGAACTGAAGGGTTAAGACATTGGTTCTGTCTTCAGTACTTTCCACCTCCTTGTTGGGCCAGATGTCTTTTATCAGAACCCGATCGTATGGATTATACCACCACATCTTGCATCTCTGGCTATCCTCCTTGTCTTCAGGCGGGCTGGCCAAAGTCCACGTTCCTCGGCGGATGCTCAAATCGGTGTATTCCAAAGATCCTTCAAAATCATCTATGAAAGCCTTGTTCTGGGTGTTGGGATTGGGAATGCTTTGGGCCATTTGTCCCCTGAAGCTTAATGTCGAAAGAGCATCAGTCTTAACCAAAGGAAGGGCATCCAGCATTCGGGTGATGAAGGGGGCGGAGGTGGAGCTAAACTCAAGATGGCTGCCCCAAACGAAATTTTTGACCGGCTCCTGTCCCACCCGAGGTCTTTCCTCTGCAGATTTTTCGTTTTTATATATCCCTATAGTTCCAAATTTGAAGTTCCCCAGGCTATACTCCCCCTTCATCCCAAACATGCTTTTCTTTTCAATCAAAAGCAGAGGCGCATATTCATAATCCACGGTCAAGTTGGAAGTGGGGCTTAAAGCCTCAGGAGTGAGAAAGGTGATATCCCCGGTCTCATAGACCATGGTGTAGTCCTGCCCCTTGGTCAAACGTCTACCATTAAGGGTGACCACCTCCGACCCCTCGATGATAGGGGCACGACCTAAAGAATACTCGGACCTCCGAGTGGCGGATTCAACATATATGTAATACTTGCTGTCTTCTCTGCGTTTATTCAGGTCATTCGAGCTATAGATCGAACCGACTCTTTCCTTAAGAGTATCAGCGGAATTCCCAGTGTAGCTTACATTGGGAGGAGGTGAAAAAGGATACCTTTGGGGGAAGATAAAATATCCTAAGCCGAAATCTATCTGCCTGTAGTCCACAATTCCATCCGGATTGGGGTCGCCTCTTAAATCCAACAAATCCAAGCCAAATATCCGCAAGCACAAAGTGCTATCTTGGGTATTTTTGTCAACCAGGATGTCTTCCGCGTTTCCTTTATATATGTCCAACTTGAACCCTTCCTTATCAATATTATTAGCTCTCAAGTAATAGACGTTTTTCCACTCGTATTCCCAGGTAAAATCTTCGGGTTTTGGCGTCTCCGGTTTGATCAACTTAAGCCTCATACAGGTGTCTTTTTCAGAAGTGGTGCAGGAATCTTTGATATATCCAATCGTATCCACTTCCCCACTGGAACGAAGAATCATATAATATGCCGCCAAAATATCATCTGATTGTAAACTTTGGTAAAGTTGTATCCAATATTGGTTTCTGTTTACAAAATAGGCGCTAGGATCGATCTCCTGAAATCTTCTAAATACAGGCTTATCCTTGTAGAGTGAATCTTTGTCTTCGGTTTTGGGATCGACATAAGCTATCCCGAAGGGAAAAAGATTCTGGGCAGAGGGGTTGTTTATGGTGCCGTTGC
The DNA here is from genome assembly GCA_022866585.1 of Candidatus Zixiibacteriota bacterium. Lineage (GTDB taxonomy): Bacteria > Zixibacteria > MSB-5A5 > MSB-5A5 > SM1-73 > SM1-73. The sequence continues at coordinate 5,590 of JALHUP010000167.1, forward strand.
TTTTAAATAGCTTTATATCGATAATAGAATCGTGGGGAGCACCAGGATTGCTAAGTTCAGGATAGTCAAACTCATTAACATAAGGTATCGAATGTGTGTGGCCCCCATTATTCATCAATACATCTTGTCCCAGATAGTAGAAAGTCCGCTGGAGATAATCGTAATCCCGTATATTAATCTTTTGTGTTTCTGCTCCGGCCTTAAATTCGGCCCTTTGAGTGGAGCCTTTTTCCTGGCTGGTGATCATGGTTAGATCCCAGCCACCGATTTTGGCAGTGGTCTTGATTCCAAAAAGCCCTTGAACTGTCTCGCTATAGCCTATCAGATTGCTCTGCACCGATAAATTTGTGTTCCCGGCCTCTATGGTCTTAATGATCTCATCTTCCTCCCCGGTATATCTGAGTTGAAGGGTGTTTTCCAGATCGGTATGCCTTTTTGAGTCCTGATCCACTTTAACCGAGATCTTGCTTCCTATAGTGCCCGAGATGGTAAATTGAGACTCCTGCTCCATGTTCAATGAAGGGAATTTGGATTGTCTGGAGGTGGCAGTGTTCACCACCCCCTCCTCCCAGGTGCTTCTCCCCGAAAAGCTGATCCTTCTGTATCCTGAGACCTTCAAGCCAGGTCCTCCCTCTCCGATGAGTTTCGAAACCATCTTGGGGAATTTGACTGGGATTTCCCATTCAAAAAGACCTTTGGATTTATCCGTCCCTTTCTGGAAATAGGTCTTCAAGTTCTTTCTCCAGTCCTCATCAGTCTTAAGCCAATTCCTGGTATAAGTATAATTGGAAAGAGTTAAAAAGAGGGGCTTGTTTATCTGATACTCCCCCAGCGTTTCGCTTATGTTCACAAATCCCTGATCATAATCTATGGATACCTTCTGGGTAAAGTTCAAATTATTTTTTAATAGAGGGATGGAATCGGAAGAGGTGGAAAGCCCCATCTCACTGGGAGGTTGCCCGAACAAAACCAGCTTTCGTTCTTTTTCCAAAAGCTTAATTTTAAGTCCGACCGCCTCAGCCTGGCTACAAACCAGAATCTGGAATAGGCTTACCATAAATAAAAACAAAACCGCCAAACCCAAGACAAAGAAAACGCCCTTGGCGGTCTTATGATCTTGCCCAAAAGAATGCATCAGAAAAAACTCCTTTTGTCCGAACGCCAACTCCATAGGACAAGTTTAAATCAACAAAAATTTTCAGATATTCTCGATAATACCTCCTTTCTTATATTCGACTTAAATCTCAATATAAATATACGACCTCTTCTTCTAAATCTATGTCAAATTTTTCTTTTACTTTTCTTTTCAACAAATTTGCCAGCCTTTTTACCTCCTCTGCCTTTGCCTTACCTAAATTTATCAAGATATTGGCATGCCTGTTGAAAACAGCCGCATCGCCTTCTTTTATCTTTTTTGCATCCACCTGTTCCAACAAAAATCCGGCTGAAATCTTTTTCCCATTCTCAACTACATTTTTAAAAAAACACCCCGCCGACTTCTCTCTTTGCGGAAGCTTCCTTTTTCTTTCTTCTAAATTCTTTTGAATCTCTTTTTTTATCTTTTCTTTTTCTCCAATGGTTAACTTAAAGGTTGCGGAGAGTAATATGTCTTTGGTTTTTTTTAGCTTGCTTTCTCTATATCCGAACTCAAAATATTCTTTCTTTACCTCTTCTATTCTTCCCTGTGAGTTTAGAATAACGGCCTCGGTCAAAAGGTCGCCTACTGCTTTTCCGAAAGCCCCAGCATTTCCATAAACTGCCCCTCCCACGGTGCCGGGAATTCCTGCGGCGAACTCCACCCCGGAAAGCGAATTTTCGCAGCCCAAACTAACTAAATCATCCAAAAGCACCCCGGATTGACAGGTAATCTTTTTGTCATTCAAAAATATCTTATTGCACCGATTTTTTATCAGCAATCCTTTGAATCCCGAGTCACTCACCAAAACATTGCTTCCCCCTCCCAAGACAAAAAAAGGAATCTTACATTCTTTGGCAATCAGGACAGCTTGGATTAGATCTTGGGGTTTTCTTGCTACGTAGAATAAAAGAGCTTCTCCTCCTATGCCAAAGGTGGTATGAGGCGCCAATTTCTCGTTTTGTTTTAGATTTTGACCTAAGGTTTCAAAAAGATTTTCAAAAACCTCCTTAAAACATTTGGAAAATTTTACTCTCTTTCTCTTTATCGTCATTATTTGCCCACCATCCACCTTTTTGAATATACAACATTATCCCAAAAAAGCAAGCAAAAATTTGCTAATTTATAAAAATCCGACATCCCGACTTCCACCGGATGTGGCAAGGTAATTTATTGGTTTTCAAGCTCTTTACTCAATTCCTGGTTATAGAGGGGGGCACCATATCACTACACTTGTTAGCGCACTGGTCAGAGGCTTGCCCGACTATGGGATCGAGATTTGAGATAAGGGTTTGTGGAAAAGAAGGAAACCCCAGGACAGGAGCGTCTGCTCGTGTAGGACAGCCCCGCCTCCGGCGGGGCTGTCCTATTGTTTTATCGCTAAGTAGCAAAAGGGGTAGAAATGCTCAAAAGCGTAGCAGGTCGAAGATCTGTCTGGATTGACAGAAGTCGAGATTCATATCTGGATAGAATTTTCTATTACAAACGTATAAAATTTTTACTCTTTAGTTGATTCCCCCCTCACCCTTCCCTCTCCCCTTGTGGGAGAGGGTTAGGGAAAGGGGCAGCATCGTATCAGAAATAATTACGTTTGTATTAATTTTCCACGCCAACGGTTCGACTTAGCTCACCGTCCCGAGCTTGTCGAGGGACCGGGGTCTCTCTTTTCTCTACCTCTTGGGTTTTTTGGACTGAGCTTTTTACCTTGTGTTGCGATTTCTCGGCCCTCAGTCTGATCAACATGCCTAAAGAAATCATCATGAATAACAGAGAGTCCACTTTTATGAAAATATCTCCATAGGGCGGAGTAAATAAGACATCCAGAAATGCCAAGACCCCCAAAATGAATAAAACAGCGCACCAGGTCACCATGACGCCCCCTTTGGTTTAGGGTTAAGATGTTTTTAAATTAGAAAGATATTACTTTATATCTACTCTAAAAGCGGACGTTTTTTTTCTTAATCGGCAGGTTTTTAACAAAGATTAGAAAAAAATAGACAGAAATTTCGATATGCATCCATATGAAGAGAGTTCTGAAAAGCTCAATTTTGCGGGGCGGGGAGCCCTTCAGGGTGAACCCCGCTTACGCGGGACTATGTTATTGTGGTTTAACGACGCAATCGCGTAGGGCGGGCTCTTAGCCCGCCGTATTTCACTTTTTCACAGATATCATTAATTTTGCTTGACAAAAAAAA